>JAAZKI010000250.1 GCA_012799905.1 Lentisphaerota bacterium
CACACCCACAGCCCTTTGTCAGCAGGTGGCGGCTGGGCGACAGCGTGCAGCTGCCAGTCCTGAGGATCAAGGCGGTGGACGAGGTAGCGGTTCTTATGCGCCTCGACTAGGAACGGAGCGTCCCGCATCGAAGACAAGGCGTATCTCCTTCCGGGCGGTAATTCAAGGACACGCCGGAGCGAGTCATCGCCAGCGTCATAGAGCCATATTTCCTCCTTGTCATACGCGCTTTCCGAGAGGTCATGGGCGACTCTGAACAACAGACGGCCGTTGCCGATGGCCGTCAGGTCGTGCGCGCGGCCGCCACGGTCGAGGTCGTTGAGCTTGTCGGCGCGCTGCTGGCTGAAATGGATTTTCCGTTTTTCGCCGTTGCTGTCCATGGATTGGAAAAGGTAATTTCCCAGGATGTAGATTCGGTCATCCTGGACTGTCAAGCCGGCGAATTGCTTGGCTTCGTGCCGGAATGTGCGCCCTTGTCCATTGGCGCGTTCGATGACCACTACTTCCCAGTGATTGGCGAGCACGACGAGGTGCTGGTCGCAGAACAGCCCGTAGCCGTCGTACCAGTCCGCTTCGCCGTAGAAGACGGCGCGTGCGTCAAAGGGGACGGCGTATGGCAGTTTCTGCATGCTGCCGTCTGGCGCCACAGAGGCCAGTACGGCTTTCGGTTTCTTTGGGTAGGCGCCCGCCTGGCCCAGGAAAAGCAGGACATTGTCGCCGTCCTGGCAGGCGTGGCAGCAGACCAGCGGGGAGTCGTTCTCCAGGGCGTCTTCAAAGCGGCCGAATTCCAGGCTCAGCGGGCGGTTTATGGCCAGCAGCAGTTCCCGCTGTTTTGGGGTGAGCCGGTGCACGTACCGCTTGCGTTGGTTCGACTGGTCGAAGAACGGCTTTTCCCACAGGGCATCCGACAGGTCGCGCAGGGCTTTGGTGATTTTGCATTCCGTCAGATAGCGGGACTTCCAGGCGTGGAGGGAAGGCGTCTGCCGCAGCAGCGGCTCAATAGCGTCGTCGTTGCCGTTGCCCTGGGAGACTTGCACCAGCAGGTCTTCCAGGGGAAGTTCCGGGCGTTCCAAGTAGCGATCCAGGCAGATGACGGCATGATTTCTGGGTAGGTTGCAATGCTGCTCGGCAAGGATGGCGTAACATCCCCGGCTAAGGATGCGCTTCCACACCGTGTCGCCCGTGAAGCAGTCCGGCCAGAGAGCTTCCAACTCGGCGAAGAACGACATCAGCGCCGGGGTCATCTGGTCGCCGTGCCGCCAAGAGTTTTTCAACAGCTTCAGCACGGTGCGCAGCTCCAGCGCATTGACTCGGCCGAAAGGGAGCGAACTCGACTCCAGGTAGTCCAAAAATGTCTGATCCCGTTCCAGGAAACGCCGGAATTCCACCGGGGCGTGTCGGAGGAATTGATCGTAGGGGAGGAACATCTCCTGGTATTTTAGGTGGAGATAGGGCCGACGGAGATTCTCCCGCTCCATTTGCTGCAAGAGCAGTTGGTAGTCGGAAAGATAATCTCGCACCCAGGCTTCGAGGTCGTCATACAGTCGGCGCATAAAATAGAATTCGTGGAGATAGTGCCGGAAATTTTTCGCATCGCGGGCGCTCAGTCCATCCGTGAAGTCGAATGCGTACTGGGGATGCCGTCGCATATCCTGGCGCACCTGGGGGCGGATTTCCGCGTAGAGCGCCTCAATGTCTTTTGACAGCTGGGTCAACAGGATGACTTTTTCGTCCTCATTGCGTGCCAGTGCTTCGCTGAGACAATGGGCGTTGGCGGTGCTGAGGTCGGCAAAGTCACGCAGGACGCTGGCGGAGAAATAGGGCAGGGTTGTCCCAGGAAAATCGGCTTGGAACGCATGGATCATGGCGAGCAGTTTGCGGGCTTCCAACAGGCATTCCGGTTTGCCCGGACAAAAGAGCTTGAAGGAACTGGCGCTGATTTCGGCGTAGCGGTAGGTCTCGTTGTCAGGCGCCAGCGCTACAGCCGCCTGGATTTTTTGCAGAGCTTCTTTGGGGTGGCCTGTATTTTGATAGGTCTGGTACAATTTTTTCGCTTCTTCCTGCGCCTGGGCAGCTACAGGAGCGATGGCGGGCATAGCGAGCAGGCCGTCCACCAGTTCGTTGACCAGCCGGGTGATGGTCTCTTCCGGGTTTTTCAGGATATCGCGGCTGAGGAGGCGCAGACATTCGCGGCCGCCGGGATCATGGCAGAGCAGCTTTAGGTTGATGACGGCGGCGCTGTCGCCCGTCTCGTACTCCAGGGTCAGCAGGCGGCCAGAGGCGGCCAGCGCAAAGGCCTGGTTGGTTAAAGTCCGTTCCTCCGAGACCATTCCGAGGCGCTCACGCTCCAGCAGCTGGACTTCGGGTCGCGCCAGCAGGCCGCGCTCAAAGCGAACGCTCCAGTCGTCCAGGGCGCTATGCTGGCGGATATCGATGGCGACCCGGCGCATGGCGGCGATGGAGAAGCATACCGGGGTTCGGTTGCGCATTTTGCGCAGCGCGCTGTCGATGGCCTGAGCCAGGTCGGCAGTGGCGGCGGTCGCCTCGCCGGTCCAGGCGACGTCTGCCAAGCGAAAGCTGTTCCTGGCGTTGAAGACGACCATCCGACCGCTTTTTTTGTTCCAGGCCTGCGTCAACAAAGCGAACATGTCAGTATGGGGAAATAATTTGAGCAGCTGCCCGACGTTGTCAGCGGCCACGGCGTGCTCGCGCAGCACCAGGTCGATCTCGGCGCGCGCCAGCAGTTCCAGATTCGTCCGGTCAGACAGTTCTGCGGTCAGCGCGTCAAGCAATTCGGGCGGCTCGCCCAAGAGCGCCAGGCGCGGCAGCGGCGCTGCGGTCGCAGTTGCTGCTGTCAGCAGGAGCAGGATGGTGGCAAGCCGTTGTTTCATGGTTATCGCCTTGGGTCGCGGGCGGTTATGAGTCTCGGCGGGTGACGTCGATTCTCAGGCGTTTGCCATTAGGGAGGTTTTGGGTGAGATGCGTCTGTTCCATGGCCATGATTTCATTTACGGCGATGGGTCGTTGCCTGGTGTCGTGCAGTCGCAGGTCGAGTTCCACCACCGTGTCCTGGTCGTCGCAGCGGTTAAGGAAGATTCTGCCAGTGATGGCCTCGTCGTCCAAGACGATGTAGTCGTCGCCTGGACTGGCGAATTCGAGGCTGGCCAGGGTCTCGCCGCAGGCGGAGAAAAGCTGTATGCTGACATTATAGCGGGCCTTGCCGTTTTCCTGGCGATCATAGAGCAGCAAATTATCATTGACAAACATGACGCCGATGTGTTTGCCAAACTGTCGTTCTGCTTCTGCCAGGCGGTCGACCTCGGCAAAGTCGTCAGCCGCTTGGGCGGTCTGGGCGGCAGGGCCGGCGTTCGGCCCCGGGGAAGAGCGCCAAGCCTGAACCAGCAGGAGCATTATGCCTGCCGCCGCGATGCCGCCTGCCAGGCGCAGCAACGCGTACCGCTGCCAGCGCCGGCGCCGGAAACGGGCGATGAAGTCTTCGGTCGAGACAAAGCCGTCGTCAACCGGCTTTGACCGGGCTTTCAGTTCCAGTAATTCGTCGAGTTGTCGTTCATTCATTTTTCAGTGCCTCGCGCAACAGTTCTTTAGCCTTATGGATGCGCTGGTAGAGGGTGTTCGGCGAGCAGTCGAGCATGGCGGCGGCTGTTTGAGTGTCAAAACCGCCTAAGATGGCGATGTGCACGGTCTGTCGATACAGCTCTGGCAATTGTGAGATGGCCTGGTCCAACAAGCGCAGGGCGTGTTCTTGGTCAGGTTCGGGCGCTGGCGCCGCAATGCCGTCCAGGCGGATTTGGGTTTCTTGTTGGCTTCGACGTCGGAGGTTGTAGGATTCGTTGATGACAATGCGTGCCACCCAGCTGGTCAGCTTGGCTTCCTCGCGAAAGGTCTGCCGCCGTTGCCAGGCTTTGAGCAGCGCGGTCTGCACTGCGTCATCCACGTCGGCCGGCTCGTCGAGAATACGGCGAGCTAAACCACGGAACATCGACAGGCGCTCCCGAATCATGGCCGTGAACTGCGCTTCATGGTTTTCAGAGGACGTCATGACTCGAAAATGCTTTCCCCGATGGTCGTTTTTACCTATTAGACGGCAAAAGAGACGTTTTCTTAACTACGAATCTGAAAAAATGTCCGGTTTTCTCCTCCACACTTGCATTACAGTAACTCAAGTAAGGCAAAAATTCATAATTCATAATTCATAATTCATAATTCGTTAGGGGCGAGAATCTGCTTGAACTACATGCGACAGGCACCGTCCACCATGTCCGCCACGTCCCTAGGGTGGACTCTCCGTCCACAGCCTAATTTATGTGTCACCCTTCCAGGGCTCCAAATATATGCCATCTCCCCCAGTGCTGCGCCGTGCCTGACGGCCCGGCTTACCCTGGGCTTCTATGTGTCGCCCTGCGGGCTTTTGCCGCTTTGCGGCTGTGTATGTGTCGCCCTACGGGCTTTTGCCGCTTTGCGGCTGTTGTGG
>JAAZKI010000287.1 GCA_012799905.1 Lentisphaerota bacterium
ATGTCCGCCATGTCCACATCCATTTGCGCCGTAGGCGCTTAACCATGCTTAACCCCAGGCTTCAGCCTGGGGATGGGCGTACCCCCAAAGCAGTGCCTTGTAAAGGCACTACAGTTAGCGCTGAAAACATACTATCGGGATGACCGTTATCAATCGGTGACTGATTACCAACCGAGCCGGAAAAAACTCAGCGCTGACTTGCAGAATCTATTCGTGAGATTATCTTAGAGATGTTTTCAAAGCTACAAGCGTCTCCATCGTCTAGTGGTTAGGACAACGGGTTCTCATCCCGTAAACAGGGGTTCGACTCCCCTTGGAGATGCCAGCACTTAATCCAAAACCGCGACTGCTTCGCCAGTCGCGGTTTTTTTTGTGCCGCAAGCTGTCACTAACAGTAATCCTATCTGCTCAATCCGCAAGCACACAGCCTCAATTTTCCCGCCCAAAACACCAAAATCGCTCCAATGCCCGCACCACTTCGCCGCAACCGCGCCCACATAATCCCAAATGCTCAAAGAAGAAATAGGAAAAAATAGGAGTTTTTATCATTTATAGTGAAAAAACAAGACAATAAACTGTGGATTCAGGATGAATATTTAGGATAGTTTATGCAATTCATAAAAATATCATTTTATGATTTGACAACTTGCTTCGGGCTGATAAAGTGATGGTCAGAAGCCGGCTGCGCTGTTTTTTCGTACATTTAACTCAGTAACTGTCACATGGTTGGACGTAGGCAGGCTTTCCGGAATCCCGCCTGCGTCGAAAAGCCAGAAAGGAGGATTTATGTCCAAAAAACGCAACCAGAATGATTCTTTCATTGCGTTTGACGGCCGCCTGACGCCGGAAATCCGGCGGAGGCTGCGTGCCAAACGCTATGAGTTGGGGCTTCCTTTCCAGCGGGTAGCGTCGTTTTTCGGCGTCAACTGGTCGACATTCCGCAAATGGGAGCAAGGCCCGACCGAATCCTGCGAGCTCTGTTACCGCCCCGCACTAGAGGCTTTCCTGAACGGCGAATACGATTCCATCCTGCGCTCCCTGTCCATGCCAAAAGCCGCCATCAAGCAGGACAATGAAGACATCCCCCAAGAGGTCATGCAATGCCTGGAACGAGTCTCCAATGCATATCGACTATGCCAGACCAGGCCCGACCTGCGCGAAAAAATCGTCCGCCACATTGACAAGGCGACTGCGGCCACGATGGCAGGCCTGATCTCGCCGCCAGGACAGGCGGCATTCATCCCGGAAGACGACGCTGATACGTAAAGCCGGAGAACTTCCGAAAATTCTGGCCGAGAGACCGACTCTCCTCGGCCAGGTTGACAAAAAAAACTGCACGCCCTCAGTCCGTCACTGGCGGATTGAGGGCGGCCGCCACCTGGCCGCGCCAAAAGCGCCAGGCGGCCGCGCCGTAGGCGCTTGACCATGCTTAACCCCAGGCTTTAGCCTGGGGATAGGCAGACCCCAAAAGTGGTGCCCAGTAAGGGCACCACCGGACGTTTACCAACACAGGCACTGCGTCAAGCCTTTCTATCACAAGATGTTGCGCATTATCAATATTTTGCCCTAGCCAATTGCCGACATCTCCTGGCGCAGCACCAAAACTGTTCGTGCCGGCACATAGACATCGAGGAAATGCCTCTTGACGCAGCCGGAGACGACTTCCCGGGCTTGGAAGTGCTGTCCTGGCGCCACCCGGCCAAAGCCGCCGAAGTCCGGCGCATCAGAATCAAGCACGAGGTCATAGCCTCCTCCTGCGCACAGAACCTGGTAGCCGGCGTGAGAATTGAGCGGGTGGAAATTGAAGATAAAATACAATCCGGCGCGTTCAAAGGCAAACACCTTGGCCGATTCGTCAATTTGGAGCAATTGCGGCTGGCAGGCGAAAAAGTCATCCGCGCTTCGGACTAAAGCGAGCATAGCGCGGTCGAAAACCAGGAGCGAATGGAAATGCAGGCTATCGTCATCGGCCAGGCGCCATTGGCGGCGGGCGTAATTGAACGACCAGCCATTGCCTGCACGTGGGAAGTCAATCCATTCCGGGTGTCCGAATTCATTGCCCATGAAGTTCAGATAGCCGTGGCCAGCCGTGGCGATAGTCGCCAGCCGAGCCAGCTTATGCAAGGCGACGCCGCGGTCGACTGCGAGGCTGGCGTCATCTCGTCGCATGCCGTCGTACATGGCCGCGCCCATCAATTGAAAGGCGAAGGTCTTGCCGCCGACCAGGGCCTGGTCATGGCATTCCACGTAGCTGATCGACTGTTCATCCTGGCGGCGATTTGTCAATTCATGCCAAAGTCCAGCCATGGTCCAGCGCTCGTCCGGCAAGTCACCCAGCTTGAACCAGTTGTCGGTCACCCCCATGGCCAAGCGGAAATCAAAGCCGCAGCCGCCATCCTCGCTCGGCGCGGCCAGGCCGGGCATGCCGCTGACGTCCTCGGCGATGCAGGCCGCATCCGGGCGGCACGCGTGGCACACATCGGTCGCCAGGCTCAAGTACGCCAGGGCATCCCAATCGACATTGGGGGAAAAGTAGTCGTCATAGCCGTTGAAAGTCCGGTTCAAGCCATGGTCACGATAGATCATGCTGGTCACGCCGTCGAAGCGGAAGCCGTCGAGGCGGTATTCCTCCAGCCAGAACCGGCAGTTGGACAGCAGGAACCGCACGACGTCGCTTTTGCCATAGTCGAAGCAACGCGAATCCCACCCCTGGTGGTCGCCGCGCGCCCCAGCGTGGAAATAGAGCCATTCCGTGCCATCCTGACGCGACAGCCCCTCGACCTCGTTGCGGACGGCGTGCGACTGCACCAAGTCCATCAGCACGCGCAAGCCTAGGCCATGCGCCGTATCGACCAGCTCCTTGAACTCCTCGGGAGTGCCAAACAAGTCGCAGGCGGCAAAAAAATTGGCGACATGGTAGCCGAACGACCCGTAGTACGGATGCTGCTGAATCGCCATCAGCTGGACCGTGTTGTAACCGGCCGCGGCAATCCGCGGCAAAACCGCCGCCGTGAACTCCGCAAACGTACCGACGCCGAATTTCTCCTGGGCCATGCCGACATGGGCCTCGTAAACCAGCGGCGCCTGGGCCGGCGGCGCGGCGTGCTTCCAGACGTACGGCTGCGGCGGCTGCCAGACCTGCGCATTGAAGACGACGTCCGAACGCCACAGCTCCGTCGTACTGCGCACGACCCGGCGGGCGCAGGCCGGAATCCGCAGGCCTTCGCCGCCCGGCCAGCAGACGTGCAGGCGGTACTGGTCGCCATGATGCATGGCCTCGGCGTCCAGGCGCGCTTCCCAGTCGCCCTGCCCGATCGGATGCAGGCGCAATCTGTCCTGCCGCCGCCAGCCGGAGAAGTCACCGACCAGCCAAACGGCGTCCGCATTCGGCAGCCATTCCCGGAAACGCCACTGGCCCCCATCACGATGCAGGCCATAGAGCCCGTGACAGTCCGCCCAGTCAAGTAGATTTTTGCCACCGGTCATCGCCTGCCGGCGGCCGGCGATGTACTCATCCCGCCGACGAATGATCGCCTCATAGGGCCTCAGCCACGGATCGGCACGCCAACTGAGGGGGGCGTTGCTGAGACGGCGCATGGACAGCTGATTCGGCATGGCAGGGCACTTTCGGCAAAAGAAACATGACCGGTAATTCGCGAAAAATAAACTATACAGGAGCCTGACCTGAAAAACAAACCGCGCCGCCCTGGGGAAGGATAAATAAGCAGGTAGCCCTGAAAGGGCGACACATAACCGCCCTGGAACTGGTAACGCAAGCGGCCCGTAGGGCCGCTGCGGTCGGCCCGCAGGGCCGCGACATAAAAGCCCAGGGCAAGCGGCCGCAGGCCGCGCCGCCCTGGGTAGGGATACATAAACTAGGAGCCCTGAAAGGGCGACACATAATTATCCCGGGCGCCCCGAATGCCCCACCCCAAAAAACAATGCTATATCCTCTGTATTTATGTATAAAATTCGCGCTTGAGTATGACTTTATATGATACTTCGAAAAAAGCGTTTGCACATTGCGACAAGATGGTTATTTTTCCTAAAAAACGCCGGCAGAGTAAATGGACCAAACTTACCCCAAAAACGTGTAATCGGTCACCCATTAAGAACTGAGTCACGGTTATGTGTCGCCCTTGCAGGGCTCCTTTTTTGTATACCCCTCCCCAGGGCTGCGCGGCCCGGCGGGCCGCGCAGCCCTGGGCTTTTATGCCGTGCCCCTGCCGGGGCGCCCGCAGGCGAGGCGCTGCCTGTTTTGGGCGGATGTTACCGTACATGCGGGGCGCCCGCAGGCGAGGCGTGCCTGACTTTGAGGGCGTCGCTTTTCAGGACGCTGGCGCTTTCGCATTGTTCAAGGGCGATTTCGCTGGAGACTTTGCGCCGTTAGCAATCGCTGACCGATTATAAAAACGTAAACCAGAACTTTCAACCCAAAAGCCGAGAAGGAGACACGACAATGGCGCACTCAATATCAAGAATTCTATTGCATGTGATATTCAGCACCAAAAATCGCGAACCGTGGCTTGACCCAGCGATTCGTCCGAGGCTTCACTCCTATCTGGCAGGCGCCATCCGCGCCTTGAATGCTAAGGCTTACCGTGTTGGTGGTGTAGCCGAACATGTGCATGTCGCATGTCAGATACCGCGAACCATACAAGTAAGCAAATTACTCGAATCAATCAAAGCCTCATCATCGAAATGGCTTAAGCAACAATCGCCAATCTACAACGGCTTTACCTGGCAGTCGGGTTACGGCGCATTTTCAATTGGGCCATCGCAATTTAACACGCTTCTCGCATACATCGAAAACCAGGAAGAACACCACCGGTTTCGTACGTTTGAGGAGGAATAGATTGATTTTCTAAATCAACATGGCATTCGTTATGACGCCCAACATTTATGGGATTGAATGCGTCACCGGCCACACGCAGACCGTCAAAGATGGGCGTTTTTGCCGAACATGGGGATTTGTGCCCACGGCAATTATGTGTCGCCCTTTCAGGGCTCCATTTTTATATCTCTCTCCCCCAGGGCTGCGCGGCCTGCGGCCGCTTGCCCTGGGCTTTTATGTCGCGGCCCGCAG
>JAAZKI010000222.1 GCA_012799905.1 Lentisphaerota bacterium
AGGGACGAGGGGCGAGGGGCGAGGGGCGAGGGGCGAGGGGCGAGATTAGGGGCTGAATGCTGAATGCTGAGGCGCATTTCATAATTCATAATTCATCATTCATCATTCGTTAAGGGCGAGGGGGAGGCATACGGCGGGCTTTTCGTTCTCTGGGGAGCGCATTTGCAAACGCCCTTGTTTGCAGTATCTTGATAGACGCCAGAACCGCCGGGCGACGACCGCTCCGTGAAGGGTCGTGGCAGGCGTTACATCGTTATATGTTGAGCAGCAGAAAAAAGGACAGCAATGAGCAGACAACGTTACATCGGGGCTCTGGATGGGACAGGGCATGGTCGAGTTATTGAGCAGGATGTTCCGGAATTGAAGCCAGGCATGGTGGAAGTCAAGGTACATGCGTCGCTGATCAGCCCTGGAACGGAATTGAGCGGCGCTAAGACCGCCCGCCGGGAAGGCAAGACTGAGGTCGGAACACCGCGGCCGTTCGGCTATCAGAATGCCGGCGAAATCACCGCAGTTGGCGATGGCGTGACTGCCTTTAAGCCCGGCGACCGCGTCGCCTGCATGGGCGGCGGCTATGCCCAGCACACCAACATCTCGGTCGTGCCGCAGAATCTCTGCTGTCTCCTGCCGGAAAATGTCAGCTTCGAAGAAGGCGCTTACGCCCACCTGGCCATTACCTCAATGCACGCCCTGCGCCGCGCTGAGCCGGTGTTCGGGGAGTATTTGTTGGTCGTCGGCATGGGTCTGGTCGGTCAGATGGCCGCCCGGCTCGGGCAGATCGCCGGCGTTTATGCTATGGGCTGGGACATGAGCCAGTTCCGGTTGGACATTGCGCGCGGCTGGGGTATTGACGGCACAACCCTGATCGGGACGGATGATGCCCAGGCCAAGGCTGAGGAATTCACCCGCGGCTACGGCTTTGACCTGGCTGTGATGGCTTTTGGAGGCGACGGCACGAAGTCGTTGGAGCAGGTTAACAGCGTCATGAAGTTGAGCCCGGATACGCATCGCATGGGCCGCATCGCCATGGTCGGCGGCCTGAAGACGCTGTGCGGCTGGGGCGCTGCTCTCGGCAACCTCGACTTGCGCTGCTGCGCTCGCACCGGCCCGGGCTACCATGACGACGCCTGGGAACTCGGCCAGGCCAGCTATCCGCCCGTCTTTATGCGCTGGACCACGAGGACGAATATGGAGCTGGCCCTGCGCCTGATGTCAGAAGGCAAGCTGGATGTGAAGTGTTTGACGACGCATCGCCTGCCGCTGGCGGAAATTGACACTGCGGTCACCGCCCATATCGAAGACCCTAACAACACCCTGGGGACAGTTCTGTTGTATTGACGTGACGGTACGGCCGTCTGTCCGTACCCGCCAGGCTGCTGTCGGCGGGTGCGGCCAGGCCGGAGTATTGTTTGTCTGCGTGAGATTATGCATCCGGCCGAGCGAGTCATGGCAAAGCATTTGTATCCGGCTGCGTTTGTTGCGTGCGCGGTGGTCATCATCCTGGCCACGTGCTTTTTGCTGACGCATCCCGGCGTGTTTCCTGCCGGCGGTTATGTCGGGCCAGCGTCATGGCGAGAGTCGACTCCTGCCGGAATTCGTTTCAGCGGCGACTCCTATCGATACATCAGCGGAGCGGAACAGGTTCTGGCCGGCGAACCGCTGACAGCTGAACAGACTCCTTATCGCGGCTATGTCTGGATTGTGGCGGCCTGCTTGTGGAGCGGCGTTGGTCTGCGCGGATTGGTTGTCTTGCAGGTGGCGATGGCGTTGTTGGCGCTGTTGGCGCTGATGGCGGTCGCCCGGCGAGCCGGCGGTTCCGGCTTGGCGGCGGTGACCGGGGCCATCTTTGCTTTGAATCCCGATTTTCCGGTCTGGCACACATTTGTCATGACCGAGTCCCTGTACATCTCCGCTGTCTGCTTTACGCTTTGGTTGGCTTTATGGGCAATGCCGCCAGGGCGTTCTTGGCGCTATGTCCTGGCTACTGCGGTCATCGTTCTGTTTGCCTTGCTGCGGCCTTCCGGCTGGATTATGCTGCCGGCAGTGGCGCTGTTTTGGATTGGCCACGCCAAGTGGCGTTGGCCCTGGCGGTTGGTTGGCGGTGCGGCCGTAGTCCTGCTGTTTCTGACGCTGGCCTTTGGCGGACG
Organism: Lentisphaerota bacterium; assembly: GCA_012799905.1. GTDB lineage: Bacteria > Verrucomicrobiota > Lentisphaeria > Oligosphaerales > Oligosphaeraceae > JAAZKI01. Next base: position 2,148 of record JAAZKI010000222.1, read on the forward strand.
CGGCTTCCGGCAGGGCATCTCCGGGCAAAGTCCGGTTGACAAACTCTATGCCGGTGAGGTGGTCTGGCAGGAAGACTTGTGGCGAGTGGCAATGCCGCCGCCAGACGGTGATGACCGCTCGTATCTCGGCGCTGTCGCCTACATCGTCCGCCATCCCATAGCGTGCGTCCATCTGGCGCTGCGACGTCTGGCCGTGCTTTTCCTGCGGATTCGCCCGGGCTACTCGGCGGCGCACAACGCTGTGCTGCTGGCCGTATATTTGCCCTTGGCGTTTCTCGGCGCTGCCGGCGCTTGGCTGGGGCAGCAGCGGCTTGAAGTCCGCCTTGCTTTGGCTCTGGTGCTGGCGCACGCCTTGGTCGTAGCTCTGACCTTCAATGACAATGACGGGCGGTTTTCGCTGTACCTGGTTCCGCCACTGGGCTTGTTGGCAGCCGTCACTTTAGTCAGGGCTGCCGAGGTGATTGCGGGGCGTCGCCGTCGTTCTTCAAGATTTGCTGCTGGAGATTGATCGACTCCTGATGCAGCAGTTTGAAGACGTCCTCAATCAGCTTGACGCTCAGGCCGAGGCGTTCGGCCTCAGCGCGGGCGCGGTTGAGCACTTGCTCCCAGCGCGAACGTTGCAGGACGGTCAGGTTGTTGGCGCGCTTCAAGTCGCCGATAGCGCGGCTGACAGCCATGCGCCGAGCCATCGTCGTCACCAAGGCTGCGTCCAGGCTGTCGATTTCCGTCCGCAATTCCAACAGGCGCTGCTGGCAGGCGCTGCCGGGGTCACTGGTGCGCTGGCGGACGACTAGCTTGGCCAGGATGGCGCCGAGGTCTTCGGGCCGCAGCTGCTGCGCAGCGTCGCTGACCGCCTGCTCAGGGCAGCAATGCGCTTCAATCATCAGGCCGTCAAAATCGAGATTGAGGGCTTCCTGGGCGATTTCTGCGACGCCGTCGCTGCGACCGGCAATATGGCTCGGGTCGCAGAAGAGAGGTATTCCGGGCAGATGCTGTCGCAGGTCAATGGCGATTTGCCACAGCGGCTCATTGCGCCATCGGCCGGTTGACAGGCAGGAAAATCCCCGCAGGATGGCAGCGATGTCCTGGCAGCCGGCCTCTTGCAGTCGCTCAATAGCGCCGAGCCAGAGCATCAGTTCCGGGTTGACCGGATTTTTCACCATGACAGGAATGTCAACGCCGCGGATGGCCTCGGCGATTTCCTGGACGGCAAATGGGTTGACAGTGGTTCGGGCGCCGATCCAGAGCACGTCCACCTGAGCCCGCAAGGCAGCTTCCGCATGCTTGGCATTGGCGACTTCGACGGCGATTGGGATGCCGGTTTCCTGCCTCGCCTTGGTCAACCAGGACAGAGCTATTTCGCCGCAACCCTCGAAGGCCCCTGGCCGCGTCCGCGGCTTCCAGACTCCGGCTCGGAATAGGCCGACGTCAAGCCGCTGCAAGCTGCGGGCAGTGACCAAAATCTGGTCTTCGTTTTCCGCCGAACAAGGGCCGGCAATGACGGTCGTGCCGACAGGAATCTTCTTCAGACGCTGAAAATAGTTGCTTGTGGACATGGTCTGCTGGGTTCGGGCAATGTGGAATCGCAGTGGGTATTGATGGCGTTCTATTATAGTGCTGCGGACTTTGGACAGCGAACATCCCCAGGGAGTTGCGCTGACTGCCACGGCCTTTTCCGACCCGCGGGGAATATTCCCTCACGGGCTTTTTCGCGGTTATTTCACTTCGGTGATGCTGACATCATCGAACCAGGCCGTTCCAGTGGCGTTGAGCATATAGAGCCTGACATAACTTCTGGTTGCGATATTGGGCCGTTCTTCATTGCGGCTGCCAGTGGTCCAAGTGAATCCCTGCCTGGTCCAAGGCATGTTACCAGTATAGGGATTTTTGGGGAACCAGTTGTTTTTGCTGTACACCGGGTTAATGAATACACCGCCGCCGGCTTTGGTGGGCTGGACATTTTCCAGGCGAACCATAAAGGAAATATGGTAGGTGGTGTTCTCTTTGAGCTTGTCATCCAGGTACTGAGTGATGAGCAGACGACGTTCGGGGTCCGGGTTGTGAAGCTTGATGCTCTGACCGTCTTTGATAAACAAACTCTGGTCAAGTGTGATGCGCGGGTTGTCAGGGGTGACATCTTCAGGATGGGCAAACCAGGGGCCGAAGGTGCGTCCTTTTTGCGGCGCGGCGAAGGTTCCGTTCCGCAGCAGGTTGTTGTCCTGCAATGGTTCCATGCTGAGAATCCCGAAGGCGTCGATGGCGTGGAATCCTTTGATAAAATAACTCCAGGTATAAAGCTTGGTGTACGGGGCGTCGGTCTTGATATAACGACTGCGGTTGAAATTTCCCCGCAGCGGACGGTTGGGGTCGTAGGAGATTTCCGCTAGGGGGATTTTTACTTCGGCGGTCCAGCGGTCTTCCAGGCGCTGCACGGCGTACTGGCAGCTGCTGTTCCAGCCGATGTCGCCGATTGACTTGGCGCCGATGCGTTCGTATTCATAATCCGAGATGCTGCCCAGGGCATTGATGATCCACTGATGATAGAACTGCCTGGCGCCGCCTTCCTGGTACAGAAAAATCTCCAGGCTGGAGTCCGCCCAGGTGCGGTGGTCGTCCCGCTGGCGCTCCTCGCAGACCAAGAGCGGCATCTGCGGCTCCCGACAGTCGTAGGCGATATAGAGGTGCTCATCATCGCGGGCAACGCGAACTATGGTGGTGACTTCGCAGACATCACTGATTTTCTTGAGGTTGAAGGCCGGCAGCAGATACAGCGGTTGACATTCCTGCCAGAGTGGATCGTTGAGCTGACCGTCAATAACCAGCTCGGCCTGACCTTTCTTTACCTTGACCTCACAGCTCCAATCGCCGATGGCTTGGCTGTCAGCTAAATATTTGTCCCGCTCCGCCTGCAAGGGAACCAGGAGCTGCTCTCGCATCAGCGCCACTCGGCGTTGGGCCAGACCGCTGGTTTTTGCCTCGGCGCTATCCAGCAAGGCGGTGAAGTGCTTCAGCATGTCTTCAGAATAGACTTTGTGCCAGAGGTCATAACTGGATGGAGGAATGCTGGTCGGCCCGACCGGTGTTTCCACGATATTGGCCACTACTTTATGCACCCATAAGTCTTCCAGCAGATCAAAGAACTGCTGCATTTCCGTCGCCCCTTGTTCGAACATCAGCTGGAAATGCTCCTGCAACAGCGCCGGGACATCAACCTGGTTGTCCCAGGCGACTTTGGCATAGACGTAATAATTCAAGTACTGGTACATGAAACGATCAGCCTCGCTTTCCAGAAAGGAACCAAAAATCAAGTCCTCTTTGGCAATGCGCTGATAATACTGCGGGATGATCCGGTGGGAAAAACAAGGTATGCCGGGAAGATCACGTGCGCCGTATTTGTTGGTGTAATTCCAGAGCCAGACTTTTTTGCCGATTGTATCCCGCCAAGCGCGGATGCGCGCATCGGAAGCCGCTTGGGTGGGGCCGCCTTCCTCCCAAGGACCGCTCACTGCCACCATCACGAGGAGGTTGTCTGGGAACTCAATCGGCGGAGGTGCAGTATAATGACCGTAGGACATCATGGTGATGTAGCCGGGGATGTTTTCCTTCTGCAAGCGTCGAGCGACCTCCACCCCCAGCTCCCAGACGATGTTCCCGCCTTTGTCCGGCTGCTGGTGACGCTCGTGGCAGAGTTCACAATGGCAGGGTGAGAACCAGTCCTTGGGCATGATGTTGAAAAAGCCTTCCTGGAAAGCGCTCTGGTCCCAAACGCATTTGTCAAAGCGCTCCAGGTAAACTCCGCGCTCTTTGGCGCTCACGCCTGTCAGGAAGGCCTTGGCATCCTGGTAGAGCGTCTCTCGAAAGCCGGGATTCAGGAAGCAGAGATTGCCGGCCAGCACGGATTCGCGCTTGTCGACCAGGCGCTTGCCCTGCGCCGTCAAAGCAAAATATTCCGGATGCGTTTTTCCGAAACGCTCCAGATATCCTGAGCGTTTCAGGCTGTGACAATTGGGGATGTAGCGGGTCTGCATGCGCTGACGCAGGATGTTCAGGGGACGGTTCACTTTGGCGGACGCCTCCTGCTTTTCCTGAATCTCTTGCGCCGTCAGTCCCGCCGTCGGTGTGTCCAGAAACCAGGCGCCGTCATTGCTGTGCTTGCGGGCATGAAAGTCCGGCCGTTCGAGGATATCCGGGGAAGGGATGCTCAAGGTGCGGTGTTGGGGCACGATGGTGCCCAGCTCGCCAGGAAAATAGAAGCGGACTCCCAGGAAGCGCTCCAGGAATTCGTAAACTGCGAAGGTTGTCCCACGCTGCATAGACCAGCCCGTAGCGCGCTTGTCATCTTGGCCTGCCAGCACGATGATGTTCCCGAAGGCCTTGATGACAAAAGCGTCCCGGGCATAGCCGCTTACATCGACACCTAGGTCGCGGGTCAGGGAGGTCAGTCCCAGAACCAGGCTGACCTTCTCGCCGCTGGGCTGCGGCACCACCGGGATGCTGACGCCAAAGGATTTTTCCAGAAATGTTTTTAATTCGCCCGCCGCAGTGGTCTTCACCTGCCGAGGCAGCTCGGGCGCGACCACAATCTCCAGATTCGCAATGCCGTCCTGGATTAGCAGCAGGGGCTTTTCGGCATCAAGGATGGCGTGCCGGGGAGGGTGAGGATAGAAATCTACTGCTGTGGGCGCGGCCGGCAAGGCGCTGCTCAATAGAAGCATAGCGACAGTCAGGAGGCTGAAGAGACGCATTTTCATCTGTTTTTCCCGGCTTTAAGTAAGATAACAAAACAATTTGAGCGGTAGGAGAGAATTACATAACCTGTCTGCGCAGGAATTGTTTTAAGATATGCCAGCAGCGGAATATATCAAGGTTGAAGCGGTTGCCGCCGTCCACCGTGTCCACAGCGAGCGTCCCGCAGAGCCGCGACCTGCGACAGCCACAAAAAACTGCAAATCGTCTTTTTTTGTAAAAAAAGATTTGACAAGAGCGAATCCTATGCGATATTCTATGGAATGAAATGGAATGATATGGCATGCCGTAGCCATGTTTTGGAATATCTCTTGAGTCGTCCTGGTTAAATGTGAGTCAGCAGAGGTCGTGTACAAATGCGTTTCAACGGGCGGAACAAATGCACGCTTGACGCTAACGGGCGCATAAAGCTCCCGCCGTACATGATGTTTGATTTTGGTGCGACCGGGAATCGGAGCGTGGTGTTTTACTGTCTGCCGGAAGGCTGCCTGGGAATTTTCCCGGCGGCGCAGTGGGAAGTCTACTGCCGGCAGCTGGACAGCGATTCAGACATGGTTTTGACTGATCCGAAGCTGCGCCGACAGCGACGGCGGATCGGAGCGATGAGCCAGAGTGACGAAATCAGCAACCAAGGCAGAGTGACAATTCCTACCAGCATGCGAGAATTTTTTGGCTTTGAGGCGGGGGACGAGATGGTGATTGTCGGCGCCGGAACCTGGGTCGAGGTCTGGAAGGCGGGAGACTGGGAACGCGAAATGCACGAGATGGACGATTCTGAATGAAGAAGCGTGAGGACGGCTTAGGGGCAATGCGGATGTGTGACATTTGGGCAGGGAAAGGCGTTGCAGTGAGAAAACGGACGCTTTTTTCTGGTAGTATTAAGGTTACAAGGCGGATTTGCATGAGCCTCAAGATGAAGTCAGGGGCAATTTCAGAGGAGAGGCGACATGGCGTATTTTTACACTGAGCGAGGACGGCGGTTGTTTGCCCGGGTCATGTTTGGCCTGGTCTGCTGGTTTATGATGAGCGTCGCGTTGGCGACTGTCCGCGAGGGCGGTCGTCATGCTGTTGACACACGGCGGCTGGCCATGGATTTGGCGGGCGAGGGGGGCGGACTGTCTGCCCAGATGCCGTCCGGTCATGTCGTCGCCGTGTTGCGCGCTTGTGCTGTTGACGCGCCTTGATTGCGTTTGACGGCAGGGTGGGAGAGCATGGAGACGTGGCGGGAACCGTTGCACGAACAATGCCGGGCGCGGTCGCGATGCGGCGAGGCGTGGAAGAGCGTCGCATACGCCGTGCCTGGCATTTATTGATTGTTTTTGCGATTGGCGCCGTCGTGTTGTTCGGCCGCCTCATCTGGTTGGCGCACCACGTTTCAGGCCAGCAGGAAGCGTTGCGGGCCAAGCATCGTGTTTCCCAGGAGCTGTGGATACCTGGCCTGCGCGGGCGCATTATCGCTGCCGATGGCCGGGTGCTCGCCTGGTCTGAACGTCGTTTTCGGCTTCTTTGGCGCGTCCCGGCTACCTTGTCGGAAGCTCTGGCCGAACGAGCGGAGTGCGCGCAAATCAAGGAACTTGCGCCGCTGCTGCCGGCCGTATCAGCGCTGCCGGGTTGTCTGGGCAAGGATGTCGTTCTGGAGCATGATTTGACTCTGTCGGATGACATCCTGCATTCGGTGTCAGCCGGAGCGCCGGCAACGGTTTCGCTGCACGCGTATTTCGTTCGGAAGACGTTGCCGGGAGCACCGGAGTCAGCGCTGCTGGGCGAAGTGGAGTTGGACGAGGAGCACGGCTTGGAGCGCGGCGTTTCCGGCTTGGAAAAGCGTTACGACCAGGAACTGCGCGGTCGGCTAGTGCGCTTTCAGATGATTGCCGACGGCAAGCGGGCAATGGTGATGGATGAAAAGGGCGGAGAGGGACGGGGGAAGGGCGGTGATGTTCATCTTGGCAAGGTCAATCCATGACAAGGTGACGGCTGGTGTGCAGTCGATCCGACGCTGCGTGGGCGGCGCTGGCCGGATGCACGTGTATTTTCGCCTGGTTGCATTGCTTCTCGCCCTCGGCGGCGCTGGCTGCCTGCTGATTCAAAGCGCGACCCGCGGCATGGCGTCGCAAAGCTGCTTTTCGCGCCTCCAGATGGTATGGCTGCTGTTCGGATTGATCTTTCTCAGCGCCTGTTTCCTTTTTCCCCGTTCTTTTTACAAACGTCACCTGGGCGTTATTCTTGGCTTGATTTATGCCCTGCTGTGGGGTGTGCTCGTGTTTGGGGTAAAAATCCAGGGCGCGAGGAGCTGGTATCGCTTCCACGGATTTTGCATGCAGCCGAGCGAGTTGGCCAAGCCGGCCTTCCTGGTCGCCTTTGCCTGGTTCTGGAAATGGTCGGAAAAATGGCCGAGTCAGAGGCGCTTTGCTGCCGGGGTGTTGTTTGCCGGGCTGTGGATGCTGCCGATTATGTTGCAGCCAGACTGGGGCACCACCATGATTTACGCCCTTACGACCCTGGTTCTGCTGTATTGCCTGGGGATGAACTGGCGTCAGGCCTTGGCCGTCTTGGCGCCGTTCCTGGCCGGAATCGGCTGGGCGCTGGTGCGTTATCCGTACGTGCGGCGACGCTTTATGGCTTTTTTGGGGACTGGCAGCGGCGATTTATCCGCAGTCAGCTGGCAGGCGATGCAAATGCGGGACTGTTTGATCAAGGGCGGTTGGACGGGTGGGCTGTTTTCCGAGCCCAGCAGCTTTGTCTATGTCCCTTATCGCTACAATGACTCCATCTTTGCGGCAGCAGCGGAGCTTCTCGGCGTCGCCGGAGTCTTGCCGTTGATTTTGCTTTGCCTGGGATGGGTCGGATATTGTTGCTATCTGGCCGGCCGCCATGCTTCGCGCTGGACCTATCCGGTGTACCTGGGCGCTGGCGTCATGCTGTCCGGGCAGGCGTTCGTGCATCTTGCCGTCAACCTCGGCATGATGCCAACGACCGGCATCAACCTGCCGTTGATCAGCTATGGCGGCAGCTCGTTGTTGACGACCTTGCTGATTATCGGCCTGGTCGAACGGTGCGCCTGGGAAGATAAGCAGGAGGACGTTGCCAGCAGCATGTCAACGGCG
>JAAZKI010000280.1 GCA_012799905.1 Lentisphaerota bacterium
AAGAAAACACGTATAAGGAAATAAAACATCAAAATTATATTGACCCATACCCGCACCTCGCAACACGCACCACGGTAACAGACTATATCCTCCGCGCTCTTTGCGCCTTCTTAGCGAACTTTGCGGTTAAACTTCTCATTCATAATTCATAATTCATCATTCATAATTCATAATTCATAATTCGTTAGGGGCGAGTGTCGGCACTGGACGGAGGCGGGGCGAGATAGGGCGTTTACTGCGGGGCGTCAATTTGCGCTTGCGCGAATTGGGCTTCTTTCACTAGACAGTCGGCCAAGGATTCGCACTGGAGGAATTCCGGGAGGACATTGTAGGAATACGTCTCAATTTCGAGGGTCGGGCAGAGTGATGGCGTTTTGCGGACGGCAGCGAGGACTGCCTTCAGCTCCGCGTTAGCGGCCATGAGTCCACCCGTCAGGTTATCAAGGAAAATCGGCACATGGAAATGGCATCGCCATTCGCCATCGGTGTCGGCTTGGCTGGCTAAATCATTTGGGAGCGGGAGGTCTTCCCAAGCTTGGATGACAGTGTGGTTTCGGATGAGCCTGGTCTGGTGCAGATATACGCTGTCTTGAAAATTCTGGCACAAGAACTGTTGTGCGGCAAGGGATGGAGCTCTGATTGCAGCGCTCAACTGGATTTTAGTGATGGGGATGTCCTGATCGATAAGCAGATTGAGTCCAGCGCCTGGTTGGTGGCCGAGCAGTTCCTGGTGGCAGGTGTCGTAACAGACGCCCAGAAATCCAGCATATTCGTGAAACCGGAGTCGCCGTTGGTAAAAATCAGCGAATTCCGCCGGGTCTTCCCAGAGGCAATCCGGCTCCATTTCAAAACCCAGCCGGATGATTTTGCCGGTTTGCTGATAGATTTTGGCCAAGTGTTCGGCCACGGTAAGGATGTTGGCAAGCATAGGTTTTTCGCCGGCGGCTGGGAAATGTCGACGATAGCCGGCCGGCAGAGTCGAGATGCTGCCTATCGTGTTCGGCGGCAGTAGGTTAGCCAGCAGATCCGCCACCGCAATTGTGTAATCACGCCGTTCTGGACATGTCCAGTCAGGATGATAGACGCTCGTTTTGACGGGCTCGTCATGGAATCGGCCGTAGGGGAAGGCATTGGCGGTCACGGCTTCGAAGCCGGCGGCGCGCAACTGGGAAGCCCATGCCTCCCAGGCGTCATCGTCACGGCGCAGAGTCGCCGCAGTGGCGGCATCCAGCCATAATCCGACCGGGAATGGCCGGTTGGCAAAGCCGGGCAGGCGGTTTTTCACTTCTGTCAGACAGCCGCACAAAGCTGTCAGCTTGGCCTGCGGGGTTGTCCCCGGGAATACATTCATGCAATGGCAGAGGACAGGTTGCCCGGAGAGTGCTGGGATTTTGGTCATGATTACACGTCCTGAGGCACGTACTGGTCGGTGCTGACCGCATTTTCAAAACGGGTGTAGCGCGGCAGGAACAGCAGGTCTACGGTTCCGGTGGCGCCATTGCGGTTTTTGGCGATGATCAGCTCGGCCGGGAGGCCGTTGGTGTCATCTTCCCTTTGCTCATACTGCACGCCGCGGTCGCGGTGGAGGATGGCGACGACGTCAGCGTCTTGCTCAATAGCGCCGGATTCGCGCAGATGGCTGAGCTTGGGTTTTTCGCCTTGTTCGGCCTGCCGATTCAGCTGGGCCAGAACCACGACCGGGATGTTTAACTCCTTAGCCATGGCCTTTAAAGAGCCGGAAATCATGGCGACTTCGTTTTCACGGCTGGCATTGCGGGAGACATGGCCGCGGATCAGCTGCAAATAGTCAATAAAGATGACCTTGACGTCGTGCTTGCTGCACATGCGGCGAGCCTTGGCACGCAGTTCGAGGATGTCAATAGCGCCGGTGTCATCAATGATGATGCGTGCATTGCTGATCTGCTCACAGGCGCTTCCGACGTCCTGTTGCCAGCGCTGCGACGACAGGGTGCGGTTCTTGAAATCGCTCATGCTGACCCTGGCCGTGCTGCAGATAAGGCGCAGGACAAGTTGCTGGGCAGGCATTTCCAAACTGAAAATGCCCACCGGCGTTTTTTCGGCGCTCATGGCGATGTTGGCCGCCATGTTAAGGGCTAACGCTGTTTTGCCGATGGACGGCCTGGCTGCCAGCACGAATAATTCGCCGGCCTTGAGGCCAGTGATCATCCGGTCCACGTCAAAGCCGGTGCGCAGGCCAAGCACGTCCGTGTTGCCCTGCATCAGCAGTTCGAGGTAACTGATGGCTTCCCGCACCAGCGGCTTGATGAGGAGCAAGTCCTTGGCTTCATCCATTCCGGCGACTTCGAAAATCTGTTGTTCAACAGTGTCCAGGAGGGTCTGGACATCGTCGTCCGTGTCGTAGCATCGCATGATAGTTTCGGTGCAGGCGGCGATGATGCGACGGAGAATGGCATTTTGGCGGACGATGTCAATGTAGTGGTCGATGTTGGCGGCAGTCGGCACCGAGTCCATCAGCTGCATAATGTAGCTGCGGCCGCCGACTTCCTCTAATTTGCCGCTGCGTTCAAGGTGGTCGGCGAGTACGATTGGGTCGAGACTAGCTTCGCCCTTGCCATCGCTCAATGCGAGCATGGCATTGAAAATCGTCTGATGGGCGCTTCTGTAGAAGGCGCCATCCATGCGCAATTGGCCGAAAGCGATGGCAGAAGCGTTCGCGTCTTGCATCATGCCGCCCAAAACAGCGACTTCGGCTTCGAGGTTGTGTGGTTTAGGACGGTCGAGATTGAGGAGGGCGACGGTTGCGGAACGCGCCTTGGTTGGTGAGGTTGATGAGGGCGGGGAAGACGGGGAAGTCATGGCGGAAAGTCTCCAGGGGAAATTGGTTTCGTGGCTGGCCGTCTGGTCAATCACGGGGATGGCCGCGGAAGGGGCTTAGAGTGGACTACCGTCCACAACCTATTTTTTTAACCACGAAAAACACGAAAGAATACGAAATTTTTATTTTAGGGTTGTTTTTTTAAACCACAGAATATACAGAATACACGGAAATTTTTATTTTAGGGTTGTTTTTTTA
>JAAZKI010000041.1 GCA_012799905.1 Lentisphaerota bacterium
GCCGCCGGTATACTGCCAGCCGCTCATCGCACATCCGCAAAAATTCTTTTTCGGGGTCTTCCGCCGTCGCCAAAAAAGGCGGCAGTCCTCCTGCCAGAATGCGTCGGAATGCGATTGCCGGCGCAATATCCAGCAGGACAATCCTACCCAGGCTATGCAACCACTCCGTCCGGACTGCTGGATTCATCGGCGCACCGCCGCCCAAAGCCACTACTGCCTCCTGGCCGGACGCGGCCAGGGCCTGCACTGCGAGCGCTTCTCGCCGCCTGAATTCCTCATTGCCCAAAAGACGATATATCTCGCGGAAGGTCAGAGTCTGACCGGTTTGTCGCTGATAGGCGAGTTCGATTTCTCGGTCCAAATCCACTAACGGCAGGTTGAGCCGACGGCTCAGCGCTGCACCAATGGTGCTTTTGCCGCTGTGCTTGATGCCGCACAGTACGATGCCGTTTGCGCTGGCGTCAGTCATTGCAGCACCTCCCGAAGCGCAGCCAGCACGTCGTCAGCAGCAACATTTTTGGCTATTGACGCACGACCAATGCCAGTGGGCAGAACCAGGCGAAGGCGACCGTCGCGGTTCTTCTTATCAAGCCGCATCGCTGCCAGGACAGCCTCGGCGGACAGGCCAGAACAGTCATAATGCTCGCGTCCCAGGCGACATTTAGCCAGCAGAGCCTCCAAGCGAGCCGCGTCAGCCTTGCTCCAGCGTCCGAAACGCACAGCCAATCGTCCCGCCACGGTCATGCCCCACGCCACGGCCTGACCATGCAGCAGACGGTAGTCGGACAACACCTCTGCCGCATGTCCAAATGTATGGCCGAAATTGAGCAGTTCCCGCACGGCGCCGCGCGTCTCATATTCATCCCGGCGGACAATGTTCGCCTTCAGATAGCATGATCCGCGAATCACGCTGCGGAGAAAGTCCTGATCCTCAAGCGCTGCTGGCAACTCCAGCTCACGCTCCAAGTACATGAAGAAGGCACGGTCCAGGGTGACGCCGTATTTAACCACCTCAGCCATGCCAGCGGCCAGATGCTCGGCAGGAAGCGTCCGCAAAAAATCTGTTTCTATGAATACTGCTGCCGGCTGATGGAACGTCCCCAGCAGATTTTTGCCATTAGGGAGATCGACCCCGGTCTTGCCGCCGATCGAGGAGTCAACCATAGCCAGCAGCGATGTCGGAATCTGCCAGAACTCAATGCCACGCATATAGATAGACGCAGCAAATCCGGTCAAATCGCCGGTCACGCCACCGCCCAGGGCAATGAACAAAGCGTCGCGACCGCAGCCGAGGCGCAACGCCGCCTGGCAGATTTCAACTGCGGTAGCCAGCGTTTTCGACACCTCGCCAGCCGGGAAAACCCAAGTCGAAACCGCCTTGGCGCCAGCTAATTCCGCTGTCACCCGGTCGCTGTATTGCGCTGTCTCGGAGTCGGCCACCACCAGGATGGTCCGACCGTCAACAGGATGGTTGCATATCGGGCGCAGGCCGCCAAAGTAAATCGGATAAGACCGGCGTTCCAACCGCATCCATATCATGTCCTCGTCCACATTCATGGCATCGTCTCCATAACTGCTCCCAGACGCTGAAAATCCTCAACAAAACCAGGATAGGTGACTGCAGCGACTTCCGCCCCGTCGATGACGGACGGCCCGTCCGCAGCCAGGGCTGCGACGGTCAGCGCCATGACGATGCGATGATCGCCGCAGCCGGAAAGCTCTGCCCCATGCAGGGTTCCGCCGGTGATGACCATGCCGTCAGCGCGCTCTGTCACTTGTGCTCCCATTTTCGTCAATTCCTGTGCCATGCAGGCGATTCGGTCCGTCTCCTTCTGCCGAGCCTGGGCGACATTAGTAAGGACAGTCTCGCCTTGCGCATACGCACCGAGAACTGCCATCACCGGCAGCGTATCTGGACAGGCGTTAAGATCGAACCGCCGCCCTTGCAAGCGATCTTTTAGAGGATTGACCAACACCCCGTCTTGAGTCCGCTGCATTGATGCGCCCATCTCTGCGGCAAAGTCAAAAATGACCTTATCGCCCTGCACGTCGTCAAAATCAAGATTGCGCATGATCACGCCGTCGCCAGCCAGCAGTCCAGCGGCTAAAGGGAACGCCGCCGTGGAAAAATCGGCTGGAATCGTCGTTGAAAAAGCCTGGTAGCGTTGCTGTGCTGGAACATGAAAATGCAGAAAATCGTCATCCGCAACGACTTCAATGCCGCAGCGGCGCAGCCAGGTTAAAGTCATTTCGACGTATGGCTTCTCACGCAAAAAATGCAGCCGGATGTCCGTGGCACGAGCCGCCAGCGGCGACGCGAACAAGAGCGACGTCAGATATTGTGAATTAGAGCCGTCAACAAAAGTCTCGCCGCCGGCCAGTGGGCCGTGAACCATAAGCGGACATTTGCCCGCTGTCGAGGTCTGCTTAGCCCCTAGTGTAGCCAGTGCTTCCAGCTCGCTTTGCATTGAACGGCTGCGCAACGATGCGTCACCATCAAAATGACAGGGGAAAGACTGGGTAGCCGCCACGGCCGCCAAAATGCACAGGCCGGTTCCGGAATTGCCCAGGTCCAAAGGCTGACTGACTGGTCGAAACGCACCGCCCCGACCCTGAAAACGCCATTCCAGGTCGCTGGTCTGGACGCCCAGGCCCAGCTCAGAAGCGGCTTGCAACACTGACAGCGTATCAGCCGATTGCAGAGGATGCCGCACCACAGATTCGCCCTCGGCCAGAAGCCCAGCAACGATCCCTCGAATCGTATGCGACTTCGAGCCCGGAACGCAAATCTCCCCCCGGAGTCGGGATGGATAAACGACAAGCTTCATGTACTGCTCCCCGATGCTTCCTTCTGCTTGTAGGCGACCCACTGGTTGCGTAAGCGGCGCCCTTCATCAAAACACTGTTCGTATGCGTCAAAATCGCCGCGCTCAATCAAATCCTTGACGTAAAAATACTCTTGCTCGAAGTCCTTCATCGCCGCCAGCACTGCCGGCTGATTGAGTTCGATAATCTCCCGCCACATCGCAGGGCTGCTGGCCGCAATCCGTGAAATGTCGCGGAAGCCAGTCGCGCAGCCGCAAAACCGCTCACGTTGCTCTTTTGCCGAGTCGGAGCGCAAGATGCTGCGCGCCAGCACTGAGGCGAGAATATGCAGAACGTGGCTAGTGCGCGCCACCAGCTGGTCGTGACGCTCTGAATCCATCTCATAAATCCGGCAGGACAGCAGCTCCCAGAAATCCGCCATAACGCGCAAAGCCTCCGGTGAGCACCCTGGCGCCGGGCACAGAAACACGTCAGCATTACTGTACAATTCCGGGAAAGCGAATTCAAGCCCGCTCTTTTCAGTGCCGGCCATAGGATGACTGCCGACGAAATTGACTCCGGTTCCCTGGAAAACTGCTTCGGCTGCCATCACAATCTGGTGCTTGAGGCTGCCCAAGTCAGTCACCAGGCTGCCTCGACGCCAATTCGACGCCTGCGCTTGGAGAATCTCCACGGTCGGCGCCAACGGCGTCGCCAGCACTGTGATGTCAGCGGCTTGAATCGCCTCCTCCAGGCTCGCTGGCGCCTCGTCAACCACGCCCATTGCCAAAGCGTCAGAACACGTCTCTTGCCGACGGCTCCAGCCGATCCGATGGAAACCGCGGTCGCGCAGCGCCAATCCCAGCGAGCCGCCGAGAAGCCCCAGGCCCACAATAGCAATCACCTTGCGATTGTCCATGACGAAATCGCCTTTCTATCAGATTTCCGAGTAGTTGCCGAGGAAAAACAAGGTATCGGTGTCTGCTTCCAGCTCACCCAGAAGCCGCAGCACGGCCGGCGTCCGGACTGAGCCGTCGAAATCAAAATAGAACCTATATTCAAATTCACGGCCTGGGACTGGACGGCTTTCGAGCTTTGTCAGATTCAGCTCTTGGGCGGCGAATTTGGAAATCAGCCGGAACAGCGAGCCAGGCTTGTGCGGCAGGCAGGCCATCAAGCTGATCTTGTTTGCGCCGGGGTAGATGAACGGTTTCTTGGAAATGCAGATAAAACGCGTGTAGTTGAAATCGCTATCCTGCATTTCACACGGAATCACCTGCAAGCCGTAGATGTCGGCACATTCCCGCGAGGCAATCGCTGCCACATCCCGCTGTCCCGACTTGGCGACCAACTCCGCTGCATGCGCCGTGCTCTCGCAGGCGGTGAGCTTGACGTCCGGGCGTTTCGCCCAGTACTTCGAACACTGCTTTAACCCGTGTGGATGCGAAAAGACCTCGCGGATGTCTTCCAAGGCCACCCCAACAGGAACCAGAAGTGAATGTACAATCTGCAAACGGCAACTGCGAACAAAGTGGAATTTATAGTCTCGCATCAGATCATAAACCGTGTCAACCGTCCCTGACGTCGAATTCTCCAAAGGCAGCACCGCACACTCGCACAACCCGTTCTCAACCGCCTGGAAAACTCCGGCGAAACTACGGAAGAACATGATGTCAGCGGCTTTGAAAATCTTTTCTGCGGCAATCTGGGCATAGGCGCCTTCAATGCCCATGCAGGCGACGCTGGCGGTATCAGGGAAGTCAGCCGGCGAATTTTCCAGCTGGCGCGTGATATCAGCAATAAGGGCGCTGCCGTTGTTGACCCAACGGCGCTGGTAAGACTTGCTCAAGTCGAACAAAGTCGAGAACAACACCCGCGCATAGCTGCCGAATTCCTCGCCAGCCTGCTGGGTCACGCGCCGCAGGATGTCGCGTTCTCGGGCTGGATTCAAAATCGGCAAATTTTCCTTCTGTTTCT
Source organism: Lentisphaerota bacterium (assembly GCA_012799905.1). Lineage (GTDB taxonomy): Bacteria > Verrucomicrobiota > Lentisphaeria > Oligosphaerales > Oligosphaeraceae > JAAZKI01. The sequence continues at coordinate 4,783 of JAAZKI010000041.1, forward strand.
CCTGCGCGATCATACTGGCAATCCGCATCCGTTCCAGAAAAAGCTCCAGAACCTGGTTGTCAACCGCGTCGATCTTCTGTCTGCATTCTTCCAATGGGTTGCTGCTCATGGTGTCAATTCCTCTCCTTTACAAGGGTGCTTTCAAGTTGTCTGATTTGGCTGGCGAGTTTGGCAAATGCCGGTATAGTCAAGGACTGAGCGCCGTCGGACAAGGCGTGCGGCGGGTCATTGTGGACTTCGATCATCACGGCGTCCGTCCCGGCTGCTACTGCGGCCATAGTCAGAGCCGGCACAAAGCTGGCCTTGCCAGCCGCATGACTGGGGTCTATCACAATCGGGAGATGCGACAGCGTCTGCAAAGCAGGCACTGCGGCGATGTCCAACGTATTCCTGGTATAGGTCTCGAAAGTACGGATGCCCCGCTCGCAAAGAAGGATGTTCTCGTTGCCCGAAACCATGATGTACTCTGCACTCATCAACAGCTCTTCGTAGGTATTGGCTAAGCCGCGCTTCAGCAAAATCGGCTTCCGGCTGTGGCCAAGCTCCTTCAGCAATTCAAAATTCTGCATATTCCGCGCTCCGACTTGGATGACGTCAACCTCAGCAAAAAGGTCCAGGTTGGACAAGTCCATGATTTCAGTGACTATCGGCAGCCCGACTTCCCGTCCAGCCGCGACCAGCATCTTGATGCCCTCGCCGCGCAGCCCCTGGAAGGAGTACGGCGAACTGCGCGGCTTGAACGCCCCGCCCCGCAAAAGGTCTGCGCCGGCGTCCTTGATGCCCCTGGCCACCAAGGCAATCTGCTCCGGCGACTCCACCGAACACGGCCCGGCAATGATCGACACCCCACCGCCGCCGATGCGCACAGGGCCGACCTGGATAACCGTGTCTAAAGGATGAAATTTGCGATTGGCCTTCTTGAACGGCTCTTGCACCCGCTTCACATCCTCGACAATCTCCATCTGCTTGAGCATGTCGATGTCCAAACGCGTCGCATCGCCGACTAGTCCCAACACTGTCTGGTGCACGCCCTCGCTGATGTGAATCCCAATCTGCTGCTTCTGCAACCATCCGGTCAGAAACTCCAGTTGCCTCCGATCCGGATTCTCCTTCAAAATGACAATCATGGCCTGCTCCAATCTGATGATTTGATGACGAAAAAAGATGAAATGCTGTGATTTAGAAACAAAAAAAGACCCCGACGGCTTTGCTGTGCCGCGGAGTCCTCTATAGTCTGATTGTGGTTTGTAGGCGCTACAAAGACATAACCAGGACTCCGCTCATAGCAAAGCGGTAGCCATAGTTAAAGTAAAAGTAAGCGCTGTTCTGCATGAGAAGCATATTCCTTCCGTGATGGAGAAATAATCTAACACGGCGACAAGAATTGTCAAAACGACAAGGCAAAAAAATTATGCAAGGTGCTTATCGCTCTTTGCCGACGATGATTTTCGACATAGAATAGCCGTGTGCTCGGCGTGTGTCACTCCAGATAAAATGGATTTGTCCACGCAGAGCGGCGATAACCGACGCCGCCACCGACCTCAAGGCGGGTTTCGGGACAATCGCGGGTCACTCGGGCGCGGACGTAGATTTCATCACCTTGGACCAGATATGCGCCCCGGGCAGCCTCCGTGAAACTCGCCAGAATGTCACCGCCGCGGCCGATGAATTCGATCAGGCTGGGTTGATCGGTCGTCACGATAATCGTCCTGCCCTCAACGTCAATGCCCGTGATCTCAGGTCCCTGGGAGGCATAGAAATTTCCGGAGAGGAGGCTAGCCATAAATTCCTCCTGGGTGAGTTCGTCCATAAACGGCACGATCCACCCTCGACATCCAGGACGGCCGTGCGAGTCATCGCTGCAAGTGCCGTGTAGACGATGGCCCCGGGCCAGCAACATATCCCATTTTGCTTCCGCGTTGGTAAAGGCAGTGCGGGCGGTAAAGTCATAGCCCTGGTTGCCGATCTCCAGGCCCTGCGGCAACTGCTCCAAGGGCGGCAGCAGCTTTTCTGGATTCCCAAAAATCATATCCAGCTCGTCATAGGTATATCCACTGCTATTCCAGCGCTGCACGCCTTCGCCGTCAAGCTGCGCATTCGGATGACACAAGCCGACATAGACGCCGCCAGCAACCAAATGCTTGAGATAGGCGCCGGGATTGCTCCTGGGAACCTGGTTGTGATAGAAAAGCTCCTGCTTAGTCGGCTCCGCATTGTCCGTCGGCAAGCCAACGCAATTGCTTTCGCCGAACAAATCACCGACCGCAGTCCCGTAGGTGCTGCCCAAGCCAAGTTCACCGCCGGGAATGAACAGTATGCCTTCCACCCCCCATGGCGGGTCGACTGTCCCGAGCGGCTCCGTGTTAGTCGGAAGCGTCAACCGCGAATGCTCGGTGATTGACACAATCTTGTAGCGCGGCGAACATTCGTAGTCACGGTAATACTTCAGCAATTCGTCTGACCGCATCGGCGCATGTGTGTAGCCGGGGGTGTACTGCGAGTGGTTGTGAATAGAGGCGCGGTAGGCGAGCTTTTTCTTGACGCTATATGGATGCACCAACTTGAAGTCAGCCAACGGCTTAGCAGCTGGCGCAGCAGTGGCGCCCGGCGGAATGGCATGGCAACGGATGCGAACCTGGAAGGTCTTTCCCGGCAACAGCGTAAACGCCTTGCCAATCAGGCCAAGAGCCGGATAACTCACGTCGTTCCAGACATGAATGCGATCCAGATGGGCTCCGCCAGAAACCAACGGCGATTTATCCCAACATAAATAATAACGGTCGGAGACTTTCACCCATTGCGAAAAATGCGGCTTGACAAAAATGTGTTTGGGCGACGACGGCCCGCCCGCAAAAACAGGGTCACCCTGGACTGAATACACCGCCTCGGAAGAAGGTACTGCCAGGCGGTGCCAACTCCAATAACGGCACTCTCGCTTCGATTCGCTGCCATTGGAAATGGCGACTTCCGCCGAAATCCGGCGCAGGTCGCGTTCGATGATGTACTTCTTGGTCAACTGCAACCCAGCCAGCTCCGAATGGGTCAGCGCCCGCGTCAGGACAAGGTGCAGGTTGCCGTCATCCTCAACAGTTGTCGCGCCGACCTCGTACTGCCCTGAAGCGTCTTCGCCCCAGCGCGCCGCCTCCGGAATCCAGAACAAATCCCGGAACAGTCCGCCTTGACCGCGGCCGGGATAATAGACGTCACCGCCCGACCACTCGCTCACCACCGCGCCATCATCGCTGCGAACTACCATCCGCCCTGCTTCGGTCACAATCCTGACCTGGCCAGAAGCAGTCTTGTCACAACGAAAACCACCCGCGTCTAATAATGGCTGATAGGCCGCGTCGGCTGCGGCGGCCACTGGCAGAGCTGGCGGCGTCAAACCAGGCGCATCTGCTATAAACAACCCCACTCCTGGGGTAATTACCAGTGACACGTCGTCAACCCAGAGGCTGCCGGGATTGATCTGCCGGAAGAAGAAACCGACATAATAGCCTTCAGGGTCATCATCAGGCACCTGAAAGTCCACGACAGCTCGCTTCCATTCCTCGGTGGCTGCCAATCTGGTTCGTTTTGCGGCGCTGGTAGCCATCTCCTTGCGTTGGGAATCGTACAATTCGATCCAAACCGCCGATTCGGCGCCTGCTCCGCCCGCTTGCGAGCGATAGTCGAACGAAACCGTGACTCGGCAACCAGCCTCTACCGCATACAAGCGCGTGGGTGACAGCTTCGCCACCTGCTGGCGCACTGAAGGAATCGTGATCCGGAGGCTGCGTTCGCCGGACTTGGCGATGGTCGTGTCCAGTGCATAGTTGATGCTGTCGTCCTTGCCGTAGCGGACTCTCCATCCAGGCAGGATATTGACTTCGCCAGCCTGGAAGTCGCCAACCTCAAAACCAGGATTTTCAACCAAATTTTCCGAGGTCGCTGCCATTGTTTCGATACTCATAGCAAATCCCAGCACCGCCAGCACTATGCACAAGACAGGCGACCGCCCTAGGAGGCGCGGACGCCTATTCTTTGTCGATACTTTCAAATAGTCGAAAACAGGTTCCGGCTCGAATGAATGTTGACGAATCACAGCCGCACCATAGGAGTTATGTTCTTGACAAAATAGTAGTGCTATGATAAAACAAACGAGCCCACGCTGCCCAGATGTGTCTAGCCAAACCCAGGGAGGCAGCGTGAGTCCGCAAAAAAGTACTCTAATCGTCATCAAGCAGTTCTTCAAATTTCATTCCAAGATATTTAATCACCAACTCCAAGCCCAAAAATCAGAAGTTGACCGCACCCTTGCTCGGCTTGCAAAAAAACTCTCCGGATGCAAGGCAATCGCCCCCGGCAGACCGCATGATCAAACCTGTGCCAGGTGCTCGGGCAGAAACGCCATCTCGTCCGCCGAGGTGATTTTCAGTTCATCAATGCCGCTGGTGAAAAACATTTCACCAACCTCGGCGTCATAAATACGCAGCATTTCACTCTGAAATGACAGCTCTGACAAAGAGGCCAGGCGCGGATTGGCAACCGTACTCCAGATGGTGGCCAGCGCCTCGTAGGCACGCGGCCAACGGGGAAAACGAAAACTCGACACCAGGAACAGCGCCTTGATTTTTTCCGGTGCAGTGAGGAAATAACTCCGGCCGCGTTTGCCAGCCCCGTGCGTCGCCGCCAGCGGTGTGGCGCACAATTCTGTCAGCACGTCCTGGATGGACTTCCAGGAATACCCGCTGCGGTCGGCAATATCCTGAATTTTGCAGGCTTCCTGGTTTAACAGCACCAAGATGGTTTCTGCCCGAGCCGAAAGCCCGAACGCGCCGCGCAACTGTAACAGAATGGTGGCGCAATCAGACAGCGGAAACGGCGCCACCTTCGCTGATGGCAGATAAGGATTCCGAACCAGACCGTACTGCATGGCGGCTTCATCCACCTCCAACTGGAACCCTGCCGACCGTTGCTCCAAATCCCAAAACATGCAGCTCGGCTCGTGAGCTCGAAGCGCCATGAGGTCATTCGCCAACTTTTGCCACTTTCTCCCTTGCTGATCAGAGGCCTTAGCCGCCATGAATCCAAGGGACGGCGAATCGCTCCAAGCGGCCTTTTTCGCCAGCGATTTGAGACGCTGTATGTTTATGAAGCTGCCATTTTGCCGCAGCCAGTCTATGACCAAATCATAGAGCCTTTGGTCATAACGGCAAAAATGCGACGAAAACAACAGCAATGCCTCAGGGTCAAGAACATAATGACTGTCGCCTGGAGCTATCTGCCCGGCCACGCCCATACGCCGCCACTGTCGCCACAACAAATCAAGCAACGCATCCAGATATCGTTTCTTATAGCCGGTCGCCGACATTCTTCCACCCCAGCTTGTCAAACCAAGAGGATTGAACTCCATATTGTAGACATCCCCCCTTTTAATATGGGTTTAACTTAAATTACATCCTAAAAAGGCTTTGTCAACTCGCTCTTCCAATCCAATAATCCTCAAAAATACGTCCGAGGCTGCTCGGGCAGGGTCTAGTAAAAAAAGCGACGGACTAAACCTTCAGGTTTAATCCGTCGCAAGCGAATCTTTTTAAGCAGCGCGCATTACCCCGGTTTTGGCGGAATTACGCCAAACCATAAACAAAACCGTACGCGCCGATATTCATTCTATCGACCCAGTCACTGCGAACGCCCTTGCTTAGGCCTCTGCCTTAAGTCGTCGCGCCGTCTTGATGGTCAAGCCTATGATCAGCAGAGCCATCGCCAGCAGGAACACGCCGATTCCGGCCAGGAGCTTGTTCGTGCTCCAGCGATCGATGACCAGGATGACCAGCGACCAGATGCTGATCGTCATCATAAAGACGGCGGGAATCAAGGCGAACAGAGTCTTGCGCCGCGTCCGCAGCAGCCACAAGAACACGACGATCAACGTCAGCGCCGCTAGGAGCTGATTGGAGGCGCCAAATACTGGCCAAATCTGCAAGCCGCTGCCAGTGAAAACCATAATGCCGGAAAGGATGACAACGCCGCCTGTAGCAATCCAGCGGTTGCCCATCGCTCGCTTCCAGAGTGCGGGTTGTGCGGCCTGCGCCGGTGCAGCGGCTTCTGAGTCGTCCGCGCCCACCGTCTCTGTGCTGGCCGGCAGCGCCAATTCCTGCCAGATGAAGCGGGCCAGGCGCGTTGCGGTATCCAGGCTGGTCAGCATAAACGCTGAAACCGCCAGTGCAATAAAGGTAGTGCCGAACTCAGTGCTGATTCCGAGTTTACTCACAAAAACCGCTATGCCGCGCGCGAAAAGCATGGCGGCCGGCACGTTGTCGTTATTGATCTGCGTAAAATACTGCCCAAAGTCCAGCTGCGCAATGCTGATTATCGCCAGAATGGCCAGGAGTCCCTCCACCATCATCGCACCCATGCCGATCGGCCGGATGTCCCGTTCGTTGTCCAGCTGCTTCGAAGAGGTGCCGGAAGACACCAGGGCGTGAAAGCCGGAGCACGCTCCACACGCAATCGTCACAAACAATAGCGGCAGTAAGTTGGGAATCACGTGATGGTTACAGCCTGGGAAATAATCCTGCGGATTGACAAAGGCCGGCATCTTGATCTCAGGGCGGTACGCCAGCACCCCAACAAAGCCCAGGAGCATCATCGCAACAAGTAGATACGAGTTGAGGTAGTCACGCGACTGCAACATAAACCATACCGGCAGAATTGAGGCGACAAAGCAATAATACAGCAAAACCAGCCGCCAAGTCGCCTGCGCCGCAGCCTCCGACCCCAGCAGCTTCGTCAGATCAAGCGGCAGCACTGTCCCGATCCAGATGCAGAGAAACAGCAATGGCACAAAAAGAATTGACGCCTCGGCCAGGCCAAGCATCTTCTGATGCGTTGTCATCGCAAAACATGACGCCAAGAAGATGAACAGGCAAGACGCGGTCGCCACCGCCGGCGTCGTGACAAACGACTGCGCCGTCATAATCGTGAACACAGTCACCACCAGGATCAACGTCGCCAAGCAAAAAAACAAAAATATTTGCCGACCGGCATAGCCGAGTTCGCGCTCAATGACGTACGCAATCGACCGGCCTTGATTGCGAACCGACAGGAACAACGCCGCAAAGTCATGCATGGAGCCGACGAAGATGCACCCAAGGACAATCCACAGAAACGCTGGCCCCCATCCGAACATCGCTGCAATGATCGGGCCGACGATTGGCCCGGCGCCGGCAATCGAAGCAAAATGATGACCGAACAGCACTAGCGGCGATGTCGGCGTGTAGTCAACGCCATCTTCATGGGTGTGCGATGGGCAAGGACGCTTCGGATCAATGCCAAACACACGCTCAAGATAGCCGCCATAGATAAAATAGGCCAGCAAGAACAAAACACCGCCAAGAATCAACAGCCAGGACGCGTTCATAGGACTTCCCCCTGAGGTTTTCGAGTTGCGGGTCAGTTACATTTGGCCAGGGGCCGACGCCTCGGTCAAAAGGCAATGGCGTTGGACGTCCTGCGGGCGCTTCCAGCTGCCATCGCACAAAGTCACTACGAATAAAGAAGATAATACCAAGCGCGGTCAGCGCAAGCCCAAAAAGGAAAGATTCATAAAATTATCACAATCTATCAGTCATTGAGCTTCGGAGAGGCGGCACTATTGAGCCCTGTCTCCGCCCTGCGGCTGCCCACCCTTGCCGCATACGCAAAGCGGGGCAGCGCCTGATCGGCTCTGCCCCGCTTGAATGCCTGCTGTTTTCACACGTTTTTTCCGCTTAGCAGCTCATCCACCAGCTTGACTGCTCCGCTGGCGTCTTCGCTGTAGCCATCAGCGCCAATCTCATTGGCAAAAGCCTGGGTCACTGGTGCGCCGCCGACAATCACCTTCACGCCCGTGCCCTTGAAATGCTTCACCACCTCCCGCATATACGTCATCGTTGTCGTCAACAGCGAACTGCATGCGACTATCTGGGCGCCCTGCTTGACAGCGGCCTCGTATTTTGCGACGTCACAATTGACGCCGCAGTCAATGACTTCGTAGCCAGCGCCCTTGAGCATGATGGCGACTAAATTTTTGCCGATATCGTGCAAATCGCCCTTGACCGTGCCGATGGCGATTTTTCCCAGCGCCTTCCGCCCACTGGCCACCAGCTGCGGCTCAATCAACGCCATGCCGGCTTGCATGGCTCGTGCGGCAATCAGCAACTCCGGCACATACGCCTCGTTGCGGGAAAAGCGGTCGCCGATTTCACGCATGGCCGGAATCATGCCCTTGTCCAACAAGGCATTAACGTCCTCACCAGCGGCAATAGCTTCCTTGACGATCTCGGTGACAGTCTCTCGCTTGCCGGCGATAACTGCTTCCCGTAACGCAAGATAGTCAGACATGATATGGCCTCCGAATAGACGGTTGGGTGAATGTTCCAAAACTGATGCAACAGGCACATCTATAAAGAAAGTACTATAATGCGCTATTTTTTTCTTGCATCTCAAGAACATCTACTGGCGTCAATTGCGAGGGGCTTTGTTTAGGGGCGAGGGGCGAGAATTAGGGGCGAGGGGCGAGGGGCGAGGGGCGAGAATTAGGGGCGAGGGGCTGAATGTTGAATGCTGAATGTTGAATGCTGAGGCGCATTTCATAATTCATAATTCATAATTCATAATTCATAATTCATAATTCGTTAGGGGCGAGGGGCGAGAATTAGGGGCGAGGGGCGAGGGGCGAGGGGCGAGAGTGAGTTTGGACTACGCTGGCCGCCATGTCCACCGTATCCACACCGTCTACCATGTCCACACCGTCCACCGTGTCCACACCGTCCACCGTGTCCACAACTATTTTCGCCGCAGGCGCTTAACCATGCCTATTCCCAGGCTTCAGCCTGGGGATAGGCGTACCCCAAAACTGGTGCCTTGCAAAGGCACTACAGAAGACTGCCCCATTACGACGGCCAAACCTCCAAAAATCAGCCATATCTTCCGAAACCGGTGTATATTATAACCATACTCATCCCTGTCAATGCCGTCACAACTTCCCCCCAAGTGAATGGAGACAACCAACATGTTCAAAAGCATCTTCACCGATGAATTGGGAATGGACCTGGAACAGGCTCTGCCGATCCTCAAATCCTGGGGGCTGAATAGGTGCGACCTTCGCAGCAAAATCATGCAGATGCCTTTTGAGAAGCTTGAGGCAGACCAGCTCCGCACCGTCAAGACATTGCTGGACAATGCCGGCTTCCGCCTCGGCTGCCTGGAGTCGTCGCTCGCCAAGGTGCATCTCCCAGGTCCGGACGTGATCGCCGCTGAGGCAGATAAACTCGAACGCATCATCCAGGCTGCGGATATCCTCGACTGCCGCCTCGTCCGGTCATTTTTCTTCTGGCAGCCGCCCCGCGCTGAGCTCGGCGACCTGGCCACCCGACCAGAACTGCTCGCCAAAGTCCTGGACGCATTCCAGCCCCTGGCCCAACGCGCCCGCGAAGCAGGACTCATCCTCGCCTTCGAAAACTGTGGTTGCACTACCGACGAATGTTTCACCGTCCTTGACGCCCTCGCCATCCCAACCTGGGGCTTTGCCTGGGACGCTAAAAACACCTGGGAAATCGAAAAAGAGGAACGCCTGCAAGACCTTGACGCCTTCATCCGACGTCGGGTCGAACGCGCCCTGGTCATCCACGTCAAAGCTATCGGCTCAGCCTATGGCGAAGAACGCATCCCATACGACCGCATCTTCGCCGCCTGCCAAAAACTCGGCTTTACCGGCCCGGTCAGCATCGAAACCCACAATCCCGACCGCGAAGTCACTCCAGTGGAGATGAGCCGGCGAGTGCTTGACGTGGTCGAACGAGCCTGGCCAGCAGCAGCTGCCGGCGTCCAGCATAACCAGCGCGTCGCAGCCCTCAACACCGACCGCCCCTGGGTTAATGACCCGGTGCGCTTTGCCGTCGTCGGCCTGGGCATGGGCCATAATCGCTCCAATGAAATCATCAAGACCCCAGGCCTCAAACTAGTCAAGGTCTGTGACAAAATCGAAGCCAGGGCTCAACGCACCGCCGAAGCGACCGGAGCGCCCTGGACAACTGACTTCCAGGACATCCTTCGCGATCCTGACGTCGAAGCCGTCATGGTGTTGAACGAAACCGGCCGGCACAACGAACTGGCCTGCCAAGCACTCGACGCTGGCAAGCACGTCCTGGTCACCAAGCCGATGGACATGACGACAGCGGCCTGCGACCGGATGATCGCCAGCGCCAAGCAAAACAACCGCCTCCTCGCTGTCGACCACAGCTTCCGCCTGCGCCAGCATATCATGGAACTGCGCCAAGCCCTCGCTGACAACTGGTTCGGGCGCGTCCTGAACGCCGCTGTCAGTCTCCGCGTCCTGCGGACAATGGACTATTTCAACGCCAATGGCGGCTGGCGCGGCACTCGCCTGCTGGATGGCGGCGTGCTCAGCAACCAATCCGTCCACCACATTGACGAGCTCCTTTTCTGCCTCGGCGCTCCGGCCGCTGTGCGCGCTGACGTCTGGACCCAGAACCACCACATTGAGATGGAGGACATGGCCCTCGCGGTCTGGAAATATGACTCCGGACTCGTCGTCCACTTTCTCGCCACCACCAATTTTCCACAATCCACCTGGTATCATCAGCTGGAGCTGCATGGCGACCAAGGCGCATTCATCCACCGCGAAGGCGGCGCTTTGACTACGCCGGAGACGACTTGGTTCAAGAACAAAACCTGGCAGCAGCAGCAGGCGCCGGTGACTGTCTCGTCGCCCTGGCTGAACGCGATGGATAACTTTGCGGCTGCCCTGCGCACTGACGCCCCGCTGCTCTGCTCAGCCGACGAAGGCCGCGCTGCCGTCGCCATCATCAATGCCATGTACGAGTCAGCCTACAACCAAAAAGGCCAGTGGGTGACCGTCAACGTTTAAAACGGATGCGGCCTTCATCCTGGAGCCGCGCCGCCTCACAGCCCTCGCACCGTGGAATGCAAATGGCGATAGGCGGCCGGGCTGACGCCGTAGCGCTGCCGGAATAAACGATAGAACCAGCTCAAGCTGCGGAAGTTGAGCCGCGTCGCAATAGCCACAATGTCGTCTGTGGTGTCGCTAAGCTGCCGGGCCGCATGCGCCAAACGCAGCTCGTTGATGTATTCTGTCGGCCGACGCCCCAAATATTTTTGAAATGACTTGCAGACGTGGCCAGGCGTCCGGCAGGCAAGTTTCTGCAAGCGCGGCAGTCCGGCAATGAAGTTCTTCTCTTCGCGCATCGCTGCGCACAGCGACACCAGCCAGTCCGGCACCTGAGATTCAAGCAGCAGATTCTCCTCGTCAATGAAAAAACGCGCGAACAGCTCCCCCAAAAGGAGCTTCAACTTGACTTTGCGCAACGTCAGCGACAATGCCGGCGTATTGAACTTCAACAGGCGCGTGTAAAGATTGCCGCACGCATTGGCGTCCATCTGGAAGCGTGGCGGCAGCACTGGCGCTGTCAGTTGCTGCAGAAAACGGTCGTCCTCAAAGAGCACACTGAGGCTGAGAAAGCAATCCAGGCCGTAGTCGATGGTGACCAACTCAACCAGCGACCGCTCAGAATCCGGCAAATAACTGTTCAAGTCATCTGGACGCAGGAAACAAATGTCCCCGGCTGACAGCAGACGACGCTCGCCATTGACCTTCTGCACCGCTGAACCGGTCACCAGCAGGACAATCTGGGCAAAATCGCGCGTCTGCGGCGCAGTCCCGGAAATCGGCACCTTATGGAAATACAGATTCCCACCGGTCGGCATGACTCGGGCCTGACCGTTCGGCATAAGCCTGGTCTGACCGCTCGGCAGCCAAGTTATCTCGTGACAGCTGATTCGCGCCCCTAATCCCGGCTCCAGCCACCCGTCACTTTTCTGGCGTTGCTCGTTCATGACCGAAGTTGCTCCATATTATCATTCATTGCTCATTTCTGGCAATTGTGATATCAATGATAATATAGAGCAAAAAAATGCCTGTACAAAGGAAGTTTTCGCCAAAAAAGCATCTATATTTTTCAACAAAAACCGGAAGATCGGCTTGGTTCTGAACAACTTCTGCAACCCAATAGCACAATAGGAATCGACTTACCGCCCACTATCCAACGTCCACTGCTCACAGGAGGAGACGCTCCATGCCTACTTCTTCACGTGTCGTCTCTTTGCTGACTTCGGTCATCCAATCCCGACGCCGACTGGCTCTCCCGCTTGCGGCCGCGCCCGGCATGCAGCTGCTGAAACTGTCTGCTGATGACGTGCATCGTTCCGGGCAACTGCAATTCGAATGCATCCGGACTCTGGCTGTGCAGACAGGCGCTGAGGTGCTGGTGACCTTCATGGACCTGTCAGTCGAAGCCGAAGCCTTTGGCTGCGCCATTCGCCATTCCGACACTGGCAATCCCGAAATCGTCGGGACTATCAAGCCGGAGCGCCTGACCACGCCGACAGTCGGCGCGGGCCGCACCGGCGAAGTCCTCCGTTGTGCTGAACTCTGCGCCGAACAGCTGGCTCAACCGGTTCTCGGCGGACTCATCGGCCCCTTCTCCCTCGCCTGTCTCCTGATCGGCATGAGCGAAATGATGGTGATGGCCGCTGTTGAGCCTGACCATGCCCACGCCATCCTCCAAATCGCTGCTGACTTCCTGCGCCAGTACCTCCTGGCGCTCCGCCAGACCGGCCTGGCCGGAGCCATCATCGCCGAACCGTCTGCTGGATTGCTTTCGCCGGAGATGTCCCGCGATTTCTCTGTCCACTACCTGCGCCAAATCATCGCGCCCGCCAAAAGCGACGACTTTGCTGTCATTCTCCACAATTGCGGCAAAACGGAAAAACAGGTTTCGGTGCTGCTGTCCAGCGGTGCTGACGCCTTGCACGTCGGCAACGCCGTCGACATCCGCCAGGTTCTGGCGCAAGCGCCGCCGGACTTCCCGATTCTCGGCAATCTCGACCCGGTCGGCGTGCTTTGCGACGGCGCTGAAGACACTGTCCGAGCTGCTGTCCGCGAGCTCTTGCAGACGACTGCCGCCTATCCCAACCACATCGTATCCAGCGGATGCGACATCCCCGCGCAGACGCCAATCGCCAATATCAAGGCCTTTTTTGCCGCCGTCCAAGACTACACAACCAGGAGAACCAGCCATGACCGACTTTGACGCTCTCAAAAACGCCGTTATCACAGGACAGCGCGACGCTGTGACCACCATCGTCCAGGCCGCCATTGCAGCCGGTGAAAACCCCAACAATCTGCTGGATCAGGGCATGATTCCAGCCATGCGCGAAATCGGCGACCGCTTTTCCCGCAACGAGGCGTATGTGCCGGAGTTGCTGATCGCCGCCCGCGCCATGCAATCCGGCCTGGCCCTGCTCGAACCACTCCTGGCCAGCTCCGGCCGCAAAGACCTCGGCACTGTCGCCATTGGCACGGTCAAAGGCGACCTGCATGACATCGGCAAGAACCTGGTCGCCATCATGCTCAAAGGCGCTGGCTACAAGGTCATCGACCTCGGCGTCAACTGCGACGTCGCCAAATTCGAGGAAGGCGTCGCCCAAGGCGCCACCATCGTGGCATGCAGCTCGCTGCTCACCACCACCATGCCCTACATGCGCGAAATCGTCGAGCACTTCCGCGGTCGCGACATCAAGGTCATCGTCGGCGGCGCACCGCTCACCCAGGCTTTTGCCGACGAAATCGGCGCGGACGGCTTCAGCGAAGACGCTAGCGGCGCCGTGAAGCTGGTCGACACCCTACGCGCGTCCTGATCGCGCCCGAACGATTACCCACAAAAAAGCACAATCTGCCTTTTTCTTTTCGTGATAAGCCATTATACTTAATCCAGCGTGTTCGCTCTTGGCGACGGCGACGAGCCGATGCCGCCCCGTCCTCCCCTCATTCATCACCCCTCCACCCCGGCCGATGATTCCTCCCATGAACACACGCGAACGATTCCAGCGCATCCTGAATTTCGCCCGCCCGGACCGTCTGCCAGTGATTGAATGGGCGACCTGGTGGAAGCTGACCATTGAGCGATGGCAGCAGGAAGGCCTGCCCACTGGCCTCGACAATCTCCAAATCCAGGAATTCTTCGGCCTGGACCCCATGGTGCAGTGCTGGTTCCGCCCCCGCTCGCCGCAGTGCCCAGCCGTGCCAGCCCCCGGTGCCGGCATCATCCAGTCAGCTGACGACTACCAGCGCCTGCGCGATGCCGGCGCATTCTTCCCAGACATTGACTTGGCGGCGACCGCCTTCGCCAAAAACCGCAGCCGCCATGACCGCGGTGAAGTGACCTTCTGGTTCACCCTGGAGGGATTCTTCTGGTTCCCCAGGACGCTGCTCGGCATCGAAAACCACTTCCTCGCCTTCTATGACCAGCCTGAACTGCTGAAAATGATCAACCGCGACCAGGCCCACTATTGCGTGCGCCTGCTGGAAAAGCTCCTGGCCGAATACCAGCCTGAATTCATGACCTTCGCCGAAGATATGAACTACAACCACGGCGCTATGATCTCCGAAGCCCAGTTCGATGAATTCATGCTCCCCTACTACCGTGAGGTGGTGCCTATTCTCAAAGAACACAAGGTCAAGGTGCTGATTGATTCCGACGGCGACATCACTCCCTGCCTGAATTGGTTCAAACGAGCCGGCATCGAAGGCGTGCTGCCCCTGGAACGACAAGCCGGCGTCGACATCAATCGCCTCCGCCGCGACCACCCTGACTTCCTCTTCCTGGGCGGCTTCGATAAAATGACCATGCATCGCGGCCGAGACGCCATCGTCGCCGAATTCGAACGTCTGCGGCCAGCCACTGCCAGCGGCGGCTTCCTGCCCAGCTGCGACCACCAGACCCCGCCGGCAGTGTCCATCCACGACTATCGCCTCTACTTGCAATGCTTCCATGATTTCGCCAGCTCCTTCGCCTGAACCTGACTCAGCCCACCAGGAACATCGCCAACATGGACTTGAGACCCTACCTCGACGACTTGGAACAACGCATAGACAACGCCGCCGAAGAGGCCCTGCTGACGTCTTGGCGAGACTTCCTGGCCGGACGCTTCACCGGCGACATCTTCTCGCCGCGACGCCTAAAGCAGGCGCCCTCCGCCCTGGCCTGGCCAAAAGTGCCGGTCAACACCGCCCTGGAAGATTACGACCAAATGGCCCTGCAGCAGTTCGGCGATTGCAACGCCGCCCTTGCCGCTGGCAATGGCAGCATGCTCAACATCCGCTGCAACTATGGCTCCAGCATCCTGCCATCCTTGTTCGATGCCGAAATTTTCCTCATGGACCCCGAGCACGACACGCTGCCGACGACCAAGCCCATTCCCGGCGGCTTGGACGGCATCAAAAAACTGCTCGACGCCGGCATCCCTGATCTCAACCGCGGCTTTGGCGAGCGCGTCTTTGCCATGGCCCTATACTTCCAGGAATTACTGGCGCCCTATCCCAAGCTGCGACAGCATATCGCCATCTACCATCCAGACCTGCAAGGCCCCATGGATGTCTGCGAAGTCCTCTGCGGCAGCGATATCTTCCTCTACCTGGTTGACGAAGCCGACCTGATGCACGCCCTCCTCACCCTGGTCACTGACACCTACGCCGCCTTCATGCACCGCTGGCTGAGCATCGTCCCCCACACCGGCGCCGTCTCCAAGCACTGGGGATTCCTCCACCGCGGCGTCATCATGCTGCGGGATGACTCTGCCATGAACCTCTCTCCCGATATGTTCATGGAATTCATCTTCCCCTACAACCAACGCCTGTTCGACATCTTCGGCGGCGGCGGAGACCATTTCTGCGGACGCGGAGACCACTTTATCCCGTACCTGAAAAACCTCCGGGGACTTGATGGCATCGCCATGTCCCAGCCAGAATGGAACGACATGGAAAAAATCTTCGCCAACACGGTCGACTGCGGCCTCAAGCTGTTCGGACTGCGCCGCGACGCCGCTGAAAACGCCCTCCGCGCTGGACGCTCCCTGCACGGCCTCGTCCACTGCTGGTAACAAGACGAGGGGCGAGGGGCGAGAGGGAGCCTGAACTACGCTATCCACTATAGTCACCGCGTCCACCGCCACAAAGCGACAAAAAGCACTGAAAGAGCAAAACATACGGCAGCAACCGCCCACTATGTCAACCATATCCACATCCATTTGCGCCGCAGCCCCTTAAGTCATACCCCAAACTATGCGCCTTGAAGAGGCGCTACAGAAGACTGAACCATTACGCCCCCCTTCACAGAACAGAAAAACGACACTATGAAACCCGGCTTTTACCCCTTTTGGTTCCTGAATGACCGCCTCGAAACGGCTGAAATCCGTCGCCAGATTCAAGAAATGCACGCTCACGGCGTAAAAGGCTTCTTCCTGCATTCACGACAGGGTCTGGAACAGCCCTACCTGTCCGACGCATTCTTCGCCCGCATCAGCGATGCTGTCCAGGAAGCCAAAAGCCTCGGCATGATCGCCAACCTGTATGACGAATACCCGTATCCCAGCGGCGTCGCCGGCGGTGAAGTCCTCCTCGGCAACCCGCAATGGTGGGGAACGACCCTGCGCCATGACGTGACCGATATCGACGCTGACGGCGGCTGCATTCGCCGGCGCCTGCCCATCGGCAACGTCCTCTCCTGCAAAGCCTTTCCATACAACAACGACCATGCAATCGACTGGAAGCGCGGCCGCAACCTGCGCTCCGCCGTCGGCGTCCATTTAGGCGACGAATCCTACAACCTCGGCGGCCTGACCCCCTACAACCGCAAGCGCTACTTTGCCAGCAATCCGACGCCGGTGCTGGAAACGACCTTGCCCAAAGGCCGCTGGCGCCTCGTCACCACGGTGCAGGCCGTCATCACCGGCCACAAATACTGGGATCATTTTGTCGATGTGATGAATCCCGAGGCTATCCGCGCCTTCATCGCCCTCACCCACGAACGCTACTGGCAGCGCCTCGGTACTGACTTTGGCCACACCATCAAGGCGATCTTTGTCGATGAAGTTTGCGCTGCCTGGTCAGCCCTGCTGCCGCCGCGC
This sequence comes from Lentisphaerota bacterium, assembly GCA_012799905.1. GTDB lineage: Bacteria > Verrucomicrobiota > Lentisphaeria > Oligosphaerales > Oligosphaeraceae > JAAZKI01. The sequence continues at coordinate 21,814 of JAAZKI010000041.1, forward strand.
TTTCAACGCGAAAAAGGCTATGATATCCTCAGCCGCCTGGAGGCCATCGCTGACCCGACTCATCCCGACCACTGGCAGGTCTCGGCCGACCTGGCCCGGGTCAAGCACCTGATGTTCTGCGAGAGCTTTGACGCACCGCTCCGGGACTGGTGCCGCCAGCACGGTATCGCCTACTGCGGCGAAAAAACCAGCTACCGCTTCTCCCAGCTAGCCTACATGGACATCCCCGGCTGCGAACCCGGCCACACCAAGGCAGGGGCGGACAAGGTCGATACGCTCCAGTCACTCGTCCGTGGCAATGCTCGCGCCACGGCTGCGGCCGCCTATTTCTACGACAAGCCCGGCGCTCTCTGCGAATGTTTCCACAGCCTCGGCTGGGGCGGCACCCTCCAGGACGCCAGGAATATCGCTGAAAATCTCGTCCTGCTCGGCATCTCCTACCTGGTGCCGCATGGCTTTTTCTACAGCACCCACGCCCTGAAAAAACATGATGCGCCGCCGACCTTCTTCTTCCAGATGCCCTATTGGCGCTTCTTCGGCGCACTCTCCCAACGCTTGGAACGCATCACCACCGCGTTTGCCGACACTTGGATTGACGCTGACACCATCGTGCTTGACCCGAATGCCGGACTGCCCGACCGCGACGACCGGGATGTCTGTGAAGCACTCTACCACGCGCTCATGGCCAACCAGGTGGAATTCATGATCGCGGACACTGACATCATCGCTGCTGCGACAGTCCAAAACGGCGCGCTCCAATGCCGTGATCTGAACATTCGCCGCATCCTCGTCCCGCCCATGCGCGCCCCTGAGCCGGAATGGCTGGAAACAGCCGAACGTCTGCGGCGACAAGGCATCGAATGCCGCGATATCACCAGCCGTGACGATGCCCTGACCGCTGCTGCCGCCGCTGCTCAAGCCTCCCCGTCATCCCTGCCGTTCACAGTCGTTGCCGGCAACAGCGCCAAAGTCTGGATGACCGCCCGGCGACAAGGCGACCGACGAGTCTGGTTCCTGCAGAACTTAGGTTCGGAACCGGCTGTCCTTGCCTTTGACCAGAAAACCGCCGCCACTCTCCGCGAAATCGTCCTGGACGACATAGCCGGCTCTGCTCTCAGCCTCGCTCCTGACGGTAGTTGCCAGTGCTGCATCGCTCCCTTTGCCAGCGCCCTGCTGACCAATGGCGACGGCGTCCCAGCCGCGCCGGCCCTGCCCATCGTCACCGCTGACCTGCCACTGGCCTGCACGGTCAAGCCCCTGAACGCCAATCTGCTCCGACTCGGCCGCTGGCGCTTGTCACTAGCTCAGGACGACGACCCGACCTGGGGGCCAGTCGCCGAAGTCGACGCCGTCCCAATCGCCAACCAGCTGAAGCAAGGCAAACTAGCATTCCGCCCAACCATCGCGGAAAGCTTCGGCATGATGCCGCGCCTGACCTTCCCCAACCTGCGCCTGCGCTATGAAGCGACTTTCATTTGCCAATGCACAACGCCAGTCGCCCTGGTCATGGAACCGGGCAGCATCGGCGGCAACTGGCGCTTGGAGCTGAACGACAGCTGGCAGGCATGCGCTGACCAGCTCCAGCCCGCCCCGTCCGGAGTCCATGTTCCAGGCAGTCTGAGCCTGGACCTCACCCCTGGCTTACAACCTGGCGAAAATCGCCTCGTCGTCATCGTCGAAGCAACTCGGGCTGATCACAGCCTATGCAATCCGCTCTACCTGGCTGGCGACTTCGCTGTCAATGCCGCTACCATGACCCTAACACCGCCGTGCCAACACGGCGAGTTCGAGAACTATGAGTGCAATGGCCTGCCTTTCTTTGCCGGAACCGTCGAATACGCCGGCACCTTTGCCGTCGAAAACCTGCCTGCGACGCCCACTTGCCTGCTGCGCCTGAGCCTTCCGACCCTTTGCGAAGAAGCCCTTGAAATTGCAATCAATGGCTCAGAATGGCTGGCCATGCCGTGGAACCCGCGCCAAGCCATCATCCCGACCGCTATCCTGCGTCAAGGAAGCAACGCCTTCCGGCTTCGCGTGGCGACAACCCTGATCCGCGCCTTCGAAGGCGAAGCCTTTGACATCAAGAACCATTGTCAAGTCAAAGTAAATTGAAAAACCAGCGTTGCCACCATCATCCATCGGAGACGCAACCATGACCATCACCCCCTGCCGCCCCAAATGGAAAGGAACGATGACCGACCGGGAACGCTTCCGGCGACAGATGCACTGGCAGCCGGTTGACCGATCCTTCAATATGGAATTCGGCTACTGGAATGAAAACTTCACCGAATGGGACATCTTCGCCAACAATGGCATCACTTCCAACGCCGAAGCCGATATCTTCTTCAACTTCGACCGCATCGCGATCGTGTCTGGCAATGTCTGGATGTCGCCGCCCTTTCCGCCGCAGGTGATTGAAGACCGCGGCGACACCATCATCCGGCTTGACGGCAATGGACTCTGGGTGGAAACGCCGAAAGACGGCCACTCGACCATACCGGTCTACCACCGATCCAGCATCGTCACTCCGGATGATTGGCAACGCGAAAAAGAACTGCGCTTCCAACGCGGCACTGACGCCCGCAAAGTCAACGTCGCCGCCCTCCGCAAAGCCTATCCGCCGGAACGCGACTTCCCGGTCGGCGTCAACTGCGGCTCCATGATTGGCCGCATCCGCGACATGCTGACCTTCGAAGGCATCGCCTACGCCATCTACGACTACCCGGATATGCTCGAAGACATGGTCGAAACCGCCTGCCTGCTCGTAGAGGACTTCCTCGACCAAGTCCTCGGCCAAATCGACTTTGACTACGCCTCCGGCTGGGAAGACATCTGCTTCAAAAGCGGCCCCATCGTCACCCTCGACTTCTTCAATCAGGTGGTAGTGCCGCGCTACCAGCGCATCGGCGACAAGTTGCACCAGCACGGCATTGACCTCTGGTACACCGACTGCGACGGCGATGTGCGCCCACTCCTGCCCGGCTTCCTCAAGGCTGGCATCAACTGCCTCTTCCCCTTCGAAGTCAACAGCTGCTGCCACCCCGGTGAGCTGCTTGACCAGTACCAGGGACAGCTGCGCATCATGGGCGGCGTTGACAAAATGGCCCTCGGCAAAGGCCCGCCAGCGATCAAGGCCTACCTGGAATCGCTGGCGCCCTACGTCGAACGCGGCGGCTACATTCCCTTCTGCGACCACCGCTGCCCGCCGAACGTGACGCCCGAAGACTACCTCTACTACCTCGACCTGAAGGAAAAAATGTTCGGCATGCAATCATAACGCCCTGCTGGCGCACGTCATGGCTTGAAGTCCGGGATGATTTCATAGACATTGACCATGCGGACTTCGCTAGAACCGGGCTTGCCCCATTGCTCCAAATTCAGGCGCTTTTCCGTCGGAGAGCTGTTGATGTAGCAGAAGTCGACCTGCCCTGGCTCGAAGCGATTGAGCATCGCCAAGTTCGTCTTACGATCCCAGAAACCCCATTCTCCATCCGGACATAACTCATTGCGCAGGTAGATGTTCGAGGTCTTGTCAGTCGCCACTTCGCGCCGATCCCAGGTGCCGGCCTTGGTCTTGAGCAACAGCAGCGTGTTGGCTGGATCGGCCATGGTAAAGGCCGGATGCGTACGCAACGCCAGGCTGCCGGCGCCGCGCATCGTGGTCTCAACCCGGACTCCCGGCCGGTCGGGCAGCAACTCATACCGACGCGTGATCTGCCGTTGGTTGGACAACTTAGCCCGCAGCACGATATGGGCGTCGCCGACTTCCACGACCTCGTACGGCTCCTGCCATCCCGGGGACTGATAGTCCGGGGTGCTGAACTCCTCATAGCCCCCTTCGCGCGGAGCATAGCCGCTACGACTATCGCCAAAGACCTTGAATACATCGCGGTCGTTGCCGGTGAGCTGCAATCGCCAGATGCGACCACCGATCTCAGGCAACACTGTCATTCGCACATGACTATTGGCGAGAACCACCGGCGTCACCTCGGGCAGTCGCCCATGGTGCTTTGCCAGCCAGTCGGCATATGGCCGGCGACGGCTTTCCGAAATCTTCGTCAGGCCGACAGCCGCCGCCGTCTCTTCAAACCGTTGCAACAACGGCGCCGGGTCGGTGCCATCGCGCAATTTCAACTTGTTATCCTGCCAGACGTATGCATCGCTGCCCAACTCAAGCGCCGTGTACCACAAGGGCATGCGAGCCACGGCGACGCGGCGCGCATACGTCGCATCCTGACTGACTGCTGCCTCGGCCCGGTCGAAAATCGCGGCGGCCTGGGCCAGCATCTCTGGACAATTCAGATAACTCTTAGGCGAAGCATAAATCCGCACGTGCTTGGTGGTATCCCCGCCAATGATGTCGTGAATCAAATCAATGTACTGGCGGATGTACGGCGCAGCCGGGCCATAGTAGGCATCGGTGAATTCAACGATGCCGCGTTCGACATCGAAGTCCTGGTCCCACAACAACTTAGAGAGCAGATACGAACGCAGGTCCTGAAATTCACCGCCGCGCGTGAAGGCATTGCCTTGCTCGTACATACCAGTAACGCCATGGCGGACATACAGTTGCAGATTCGGCTTCAACACCCGCAAGTTCGGAAACGGCTGTGTGCTGTGCGCAAAGTTGATGGTATAGTCCCAAACAAACAGCTGCGGACAGATCGCTGACCAAGCCGCTAAATCCTCGCGGAAACTCTCGTTATACTCGCAATCCGCCAGCGTGTGGACAAAGCAGCACTCGATGGAGCACAGCCGAATCAGGACATTATGGGCTGGCCTGACATACTTCGGAGCCTTGCGCGTGTATTGATACGCCAGGGTGTCGATCAGCACATCCGGATAATCCTTCTCAATGTCAGCAGCAATGGCGTTGACAAAATGCAGCAGCGGCCCAGACTGGCTGCCCTCATGGTCGGCCAGCTCTTGGCAATTGGCGCAGCAACAATAGCTGTGCCAGTCGTTCTGCGACACACTGACCGCAAACACGCCGGGTTCTGAAGACGCAATCCACTCGCGCACCGTCTCGGTCGCGATGCGCAGGACATCGGGATTGGTCAAGCAAAGCTGGGTGCGTTCATCCGTGACCCGCTTGCCGTTGATCTCGGAGTAGTACTCCGGATGCTCTGCCGCATATTTCTGCCTGGGCACCAGGGAGTTAAATGTATGCACCCAGCCGCGATAGAACACTCGGCCGCCCCACGATTCGTCCGCCCTGACCAAATGGCCATTGAGCTTGAGGGGAACGCAGACCTCTGGCGCTCGCAGCTGAATGGAGCTGGTCATCCGATACGCAATTGCTGGCACATACACCTTGCGGAATGGCGCTGGCGTCATCTCGCCCTGGCGCGGATACACGGTGCAATCATCGGTAAACCAACGCCAGCCCAGCTGCTCCTCCATAAACGTAAACACTGAATACAATACTCCGCGCTGCCCGCCAGCCAGCACCAGGACGTCAGGCCGCAGCTCGACGTGGATGCCGTCCACGCCCAAGGCAGCATAGTCCACCGTCACGCCGCGACGTTTCAGCGACGCACTGCGGCCGATCAAAATCGGGAAGCGGTCGCCCTCCTGGCCTTCCTCGACAACTGGAATGATGACGCCGGTCTGACGTTCCAGACCATTGGCCAGCTCCTGGGCGGCGCGGCGCTCCGATGGCGTTGCCTCCAAGGGGAGAACAATGACGTGTTCGGTTGGCGACAGCGCCTTCCCACCCAAACGGATGACGCACTGTCCCAGCTGCGCCTGCCATTCCGCCCGCGCCTGTTCAGCAGCGGCGAGCTGTTTTTCCCACTCATCCAGCACGCCTTTCCACGGCAGCTCAGGCCGCGCTGCCGCCAGCTTTTGCAACTCCGGCAGCAGACTGCGCCGCACAGCGACATTCTCATCAAAATCGACGGTGCGGCGCATCTGCCGCGCGGTGATCACCTTCTTCAGGCAGTCCAGCACCTTGCCGTTTTTGCCGGGATATGCCCGGATGCCCTCAACGCAAATGGCCATTCGCTCGGCGGCGGTGTAGCCGTCAAACAATTCAGCCAGGCGCTTGTGCCCATCCGGGAACTGGGTGCAGTTCCATCTGATCATGGCGACCAGATGCGCCCGGCGCTCTGGCAGAGTCTCAGCCCGCTGCGCCAACAGGCAGGCGAGTTCGGCCTGCTCGCGCGCGTCCTGCGCCGCAATCGCCGCCGTTGCTGCGGCTACGTCACCGCGGCTGAGGTGATGCCACATCAGGAGCTGTCGGTCGCTCGTCGTCTTATTTGTCCGCGCCGTTATCTCGGCGATAGTTTCGGCTGGTGTGGCGACTTGCACCATAGTCAAATCGTCAAGCCAGAATTCACCCGGACCGCTGCTTGAGAATACCAGCGGCGCAATCTCAATTACATCGCGATTGCTGGTGACGCGCCGACGGACCTGCGTCCAATCCACCGCCTCCTTAACCGTCACCGGCTTGCCTGTCCCATTAAACCAGCCATAGCAATTGTACGAATACGCATAGAGGGCAGTGCACGGCCTGTCTTCAGCCTTGCCCTTGACCCAGGCAGTCAGTTCATAGGTAGCAAACGGCTCCACATTGAGCTTGCGCAGACCGGCATGACGCCAATACACTCTCTCGTTCACCGACAAATGGCAGGCTTTGGTGCCGCTGCGCGCCTCGCCGACCAGACCGGATAGCTCAAAATCACCATCCGGCCACAAGTTCGCTCCAGCCGCCAGCGTCGCCAGACTACTGCCAAGCACCAACAAAAACAAGGGAATGCGCATGCAACACCTCCGTATTCTGCCAGGAATGATTCTATACCGGCTCAGCTGAGCATGAAGCCCGACGGCCGCGATTTCCGATCACATCGTCTATAAAGTAATAACGCGAAAAACGATTGCAACCCAACACCGCATTTTGCTTTGTTCTCAGCAATAGCTGTAGTGTCTTCACAGCAATGTGGACATGGTGGACTGGGTGGACATGGTGGACTGGGTGTCTGCCGTCTTTGTAACCACACAGATGACTCAACTTCATAAAGCCGACCTTGGCGTCCTTGGCGTCTTGGTGGTTCAATAACGAGGAATCAACCGCCAAGGCGCCAAGGATGCCAAGCAATTGGAGGAAACAACAAACCAGACCGAAATTCCGCTTGCAATCTCATTCGTCAAGACAACAACCCTATAAAAAATCCGTGTCCATCCGTGTCCATCCGTGGTAAAAAAATAGGTTATGGACGGTCATCCACCCTAGGCACATAGCGGACAGCGTAGTCCAAGCTCATCTCGCCCCTAACGAATTATGAATTATGAATTATGAATTATGAATTATGAATTATGAAATGCGCCTCA
>JAAZKI010000521.1 GCA_012799905.1 Lentisphaerota bacterium
GCGGGTGTCTCTGCAACTGCATCGCCTGAACAAGCGCCGCCGCCGATAGCCGGCAGGACGCCGTTGGCATTGGAGAACGGTGAATAACCGCTTGGCGTCATTGCGGTGTTGTGCAGGAAGAGGCATGGACTGCCCGAACAGAACTGCGCTCTATTGCTGCAATGCGTTTTTGGGCAATGCATTGTCATCCAGTAGCGCGTCTGCTGCTGCCGTTGCTTCCGGTTCGCCTGCTTGCCCGCGCCGGGCACGGATATAGTCAGCCATGATGTTGACGGTTTCCTCCAGGATGAGGTCCTGGGCGTTCGCGATGTCGATACCGTCGTCATCGTCGACCCGGGTGATGTTCCGCTTGCGGGCATTTTTGCGCTGAGCCTGGAATTTGCGGAACATGCGGACGGTTTTATCCTCGTCTTCCTGGTATTGCCGCCGTTGATTCAGCTCCAGGGGCAGCTGCTTGTCAGCCCGGAAATTGGCATAGAAGTCAATATCCTTCTGGTATTCGCTGAAGAGTGGGTTTTCCTGGCGTCGTTTTTGCGAGGCTTCTACGAGGGCGGGAAGCACATCAGCGGTCTGATTCATGGTTTTATACTTTAGGGGTTGAATCTGGTCCCAGGGCAGGACATGCGGGAGTTTTTCTTCTCCCAGGTCTAAGACATCAAGGAAGGACGCAAAGCAGATGTCTGAGGTGATGCCTTTGACCTGGGTGGAGCTGCCGTTGATGCGGTAAAATTTGGATATGGTGATTTTGAGCGAACCCGGCTCCGGGTCAGGCATGCGTTTGCTGGCCTGACTCAGGGCGCGGACATTGGCCAGGTTGATGACGGATTGCACGGTGCCCTTGCCGTGAGTGCTGGAGTCACCGACAATGATGGCACGGCCGTAGTCCTGCAAGGCGCCGGCGACGATTTCAGAGGCCGAGGCGCTGAGTTTGTCAACCATGACGATCAGCGGGCCAGCGAAGCTCACGGCTGGATTGGTGTCTTCCCTGCGGTCGACTTTGCCGCTGCTGTCGCGAACCTGCACGATCGGCCCGGAGGGAATGAACAGCCCGGCCAGGTCCACGGCTTCGTCAAGAGCGCCGCCGCCATTGCCGCGCAGGTCGAGGATGATGCCGTCAGGCGGAGATTGTTCAGCCATGGCCTTTTCAATCAGCTTGCGGACGTCGCGAGCAGAGCTTTTGTAGTCGGGGTCGCCTTTGGCGCGGGCAGCGAAGTCGGCATAGAAGCTGGGCAGGTAGATGATCAGGATATTGGCGGGGTCATCAGCGTCCGGGAGAGAAATCTGCCGTGTTTCCGACTGGGCCTCCTGGTCGGTCAACTTGACTTCGTCGCGGACGATGCTGACCAGGGTGGGGGTGTTGGAGCCTTCCTCTAAAATGGTGAGGTGGACGGTCGTCCCCTTCGGGCCGCGGATTTTGGCGACGACCTTGTTGAGCGGCATTTCAACTACATCAATCGGCTCCTCGCCTTCCTGGGCGACGGCCGTGATGCGGTCGCCTTCCTTCAGCCGGCCATCGCGATCAGCAGGACCGCCAGGAACAATGCCGACAATGACGGTGTGGGCATCCTTGGTGGACAGAGTCGCGCCAATGCCCTCCAACGACAGGCGCATGTTGATGTCAAAATTCTCCTTGGTTTCCGGCGCCATGTAGGCGGAGTGAGGGTCAAGCACGCGGGTCAGCGCGGTCAGGTAGATTTCCAGGATGTTGATGGCTTCGACTTCAGCCCGGCGCAAGTAGCTGCGGGCGTAATTTTTGGCCAGCCGCTCAGGAAACGGCGTTGTCTCCAAAAGCGGCGCCGCTGCCGGAGCTGTAACTGCCTCGGTCGCCGGCGCAGCAGCTGGAGCGTCGGCGCCGTTCTTTGCCGCTGCGTTATCATCAATGGCTTCTGCGGCCTTTTGCTTTTTGGCAGCGTCTTTTTCCTCTTGCAAGCGGTTGACAAGGAGGGCGTTTTTCACTTGCTGGCGCCACTGATTTTCCAGTTCCGCGACGGTTTTGCGCCAGGGGAGGTCCTTGAAGTCGGTGTTCATGGATTCCTGGACAGAGAAGTCATGGGAGTCGTCAATGGCGGCAATAGAAAAGAGAGCTCGTTGGCGGACGCGTTCGAGGTAGCGCTGATAGACTTTGAAGGGGAATTCCAGGTTGGCGGTCATGGTCCGCTGATCCCAGAGCACGCTTTCGAATGAGCGGAAGTCCTCCAGGTCAGACTCCAGGAAGAGGGTGCGGTTGAAATCCAGGCTGTTGAAGTATTCTTTGAACCATTCTGCCGAGATGGCCGGGGTGATGTTCTGAGGATGATAGTGGTACTTGGACAGGAGGATGACGACGTATTTGCTGACCAGCCGTTCGCGCAGCAGCGGAGTCGGGACGGTCGGAACGTGGGCGAGAAGCTCCTCCGGCGTTTCGGCGCTGGCAGGGCTGCCTGGGCCGAGAAACAAGGCCAGGCTCAGAGCCAGGGCAAGTGCAGCAAGGGAACGACGGCAGCAAGGATGGAAACGGCTGGTCATGGTGGGCCTTTGCGAAAATGATGCGTGGAAGAAGCCGGGTTAATGCCCGGAGGAACAAATTGGACGCCGGTGATGGCGTTCTGGGTGAAAGAGGCGACGCGGGCGGTGATGTCGGTCTGGCGCAAGGTTTTAAGCACATAGAGCCAAGTCGAGTCAGGCACCTCGGCGTAAAGTCTGCCCTGGTAGATGCGGATTGGCCGCGAATACCGGGCATTGTCAACGCCGACCAACTCTGTCCAGGCATCCTGGATTTTTTCCAGCAGCACCAGGTCGGGATTTTTGAAGCTGTTGAGCACGTCCTGGATCAGGTCCGCTGCATTTTGTGCTTCTGGCCGGAGGTCAGCGAACACGCCGGGTCGGCGTTCCTCGCCGACCCAGTCAGCCAAGACACGCTCGCGCGACGCTTCCCGGCGGCTGGGATAGCCATGCAGGAAGGTCTGGCGGTATTCCGAGCGCGACAGCCATCGATTGGATGATTTTTCGCTGGACATTGGGAAAATTCGAAAAAGTGTTCTGGCAAGTTGACAGGAAGAGCATTAGCCGATACGTTGTTAGGTCATCATCTCGTTTCTGCTCCAGCCTTGCCGGTTGGTGCGTAAATCTATGGATAACATAACGCCAGCCCGGCGATGGCGCAACCCGCTGTCGCCGGTTTGGCTTGGAGTCAAGTATGAATGCGATTCAAGATAATTTGAAGGCGGTCGGTGAACGGATTGAAGCGGCCTTGGCTCGGGCGGGCCGGGCGCCGGGGACGGCACGCCTGCTGGCGGTGAGCAAGACATTTGCGCCGGAGGTGATCCAGAAGGCATATGACGCAGGCCAACGCAGCTTTGGGGAAAACCGGGTGCAAGAACTGGTCGCCAAGGCGCCGGCGCTCCCGTCAGACTGCGAATGGCATCTTATCGGACACTTGCAGAGGAATAAAGTTCGGCAGGCACTAGGTGTTGCGACGTGGATTCATTCAGTGGACTCGCCAGCGCTGCTCGAACGCATCCAGCGCCTGGCAGAGGAAGTCGGCGCCGCACCGAAGTTGCTGCTGGAAGTGAATGTCTCCGGCGAAGAAAGCAAAATCGGCTTTGTGCCGGATACGGTCGAGGCGGCCCTGGCCGAGATGCCGGCCGGGCCGGCGGAGTGCGTCGGCTTGATGACGATGGCGCCGCTGGGCGCTGACGAGAGAACCCTGCGCAGCATCTTCGGCGGCTTGCGGCAGCTGAGGGACAGCCTGCAAGACCGCCTGGGCATGCCTTTGCCAGAATTGTCAATGGGCATGTCAAGCGACCTGGAAGCAGCAATTGCCGAAGGGGCGACAATCGTGCGCGTGGGAACAGCGATTTTCGGACGACGGTGAAACTACGCCTATCGTACGTAGTTCACAGCCCCTCATCTCGCCCCTCGCCCCTAGAAAATGCCCCTCGCCCCTCGCCCCTAATGAATTATGAATCATGAATTATGAATTATGAATTATGAAATGCGCCTCA
>JAAZKI010000552.1 GCA_012799905.1 Lentisphaerota bacterium
ACGGATATCGTGACTATGAGTACTTAAAACTGAAAGTTTATGAATTGCCGTCAATGGTGCTAACCAAGAGAATGCTGAGTTCCTGCTCAAAATGACCATGTTTTTTCGCAAAACCCGGAAGAGCCATTATACTTCGCCCGGTTAATAAACAGCCGGCCCGGAAAACATCTTCCCGGGCCGGCTACTGCATATCTTGGACGTGTTCGTTGAGCCGATGAACTCAATCTTTGCCCTGGAGAAGTTCGCCGATGGGCCGCACCGCCTCTGCAAACGCTTTGGCAGTCGGTGAATCCGGATACTTATAGACCAGGGGCTGGCCAGCATCGGAACAGTCAGCGACAGTCGGGTCAATGGGAATGCGTCCAAGGAAGGGCACGTTCGCCTGTTCAGCCAATTTTTCGCCGCCGCCCTGTTTGAAAATATAGGTGACAGTAGCGCAATGCGGACAGACAAAGCCGCTCATGTTTTCGATGATGCCGATGACGGGCAGTGAGAGCTTGGCGCAGAAGTCCAGGGATTTGCGGACGTCCGCCGCAGCGACTTCCTGGGGCGTGGTGACGACGACGGCGCGCTTGTCCCCCCTGACGATTTGGCACAGGCCCAGAGGCTCATCGCCGGTGCCGGGCGGGCAGTCGATGATCAGGAAATCGAGTTCGCCCCAGGCGACGTCTTCAAAGAACTGTTGAATGGCGCCTTGCTTCATGGGGCCGCGCCAGATGACGGCATCGCTGCTGTCAGCCAGGAAGAAGTCGACAGAGATGACCTTGACTCCAGCGACCTCAATCGGGAGGATGGCGTTGTTGTCACTCTCAACGCGCGCTCCCTTGACGCCGAGCATAGTCGGAATGCTGGGGCCGTGAAAGTCGACATCCATCAGGCCCACACGGTAGCCTGCCATCGCCAAACTGAAGGCGATGTTGACGGACACCGTGCTCTTGCCGACGCCGCCCTTGCCAGAGAGAACGATGATTTTATGCTTGATGTTAGCCATCTGAGCAATGAATTTGCGCTCCCGCTCGCTGGGATTTGAGCAGGAGTCATGCTTCGTAGAACAATGGGCGCAATCGTGATTGCAGGAGTTTTTTTCTTCGGTCATGGCGGTAAAAATTGGTTGATAAGGTGGTGGGTAAGAAAAAGGCGAGAAACCAAAAAGCGCACAGAACTTTTTGGGGATGATTCTAGTTAATGTAATGCAAAAACTGTCAGGCGTCAGCCCGCTCGGCAATAAAAATGCTTTAGGCGCCGTAAGTGGTCACTTACTCCTTGCCGGGACTCTTGACGCTGTTCATCTTGTGAAATTATGGATATGGGATTATGTTATTTGTTTCTCTCGGCGTCGAATTGTCGTTAAGTGAAGACGAATCAAAGCAACTGCTCCCGACGGGCTGATTATAAGAGGCGCATTACTTAGGTTGTAAGGAAGGTTTTGGCAATGCTAAAGCAAAAATGGCTGGCGATAGTGTGGTTGGTCCTGGCGTCAGCATGGTTACCCCTGACGGCTCTTGGCCAGCTGGAGCGGATTGTCGGCCAGCCGGATGAATTGCAGATTTCCGCTGACTCCATCCAGCATGACCGGGACACCGGCCAGGCGGTTGCCCGCGGCAAGGTTAAAATCGTCTATGGCAAATTGACGTTGACGGCAGACGAGGCCAGCGTCAACCAAGTCACAAATGACTTCACTGCAACCGGTAATGTCGTCATTACAACGACAGATGGCGCTTCCTGGCGCAGTCCGGCCGTGAAAGGCAATCTTGAGACTAAGGCTTTCCAATTCGGTCCCTACCGGCTCGACTCGGAGGTCTGGCACAGCGGCGGAGCAGGCGGCTCGAACGACGAGTCGCAGCGCAAGGTGCTGGAGGATGCCTGGCTGAGCACCTGCGACCGCGAACATCCCCACTACCGACTGAGCGCCAAGCAAATCGTCCATACTGCTGACGACTCCTTTGTTGCCCGCCATGTTGTCCTTAAATTTGGCTCGGTGCCGGTGTTGTACTTTCCGATTTTGTGGGGAAGCACGGATGATCGGCGCAGCCTTATGATCAAGCCTGGCTATTCCAGCCGCAGAGGCGCTTACTTGGAAATCAGCCGCTCCTGGGCGATTGCTGACCTCGGGATGAGCAAGATGCAGCTTGACCTGATGTCGAAGCGCGGCGTTGGCCTGGGCAATACGACGCAACTGGAGACAGAGAACCAGGCCTTGGATGTCAATGTGTACGGCGTCCTGGATTCGGACCCGCCTGAGACCGAACCTGGCTTCAACCGTCGTTTCAAGGAAACGCATGACCGTTACCGGTTGCATAGCTATTATCAGAACCGTCTGACTGACGACCTGACGCTCCGGCTCAATATTGATTTCCTCAGCGACATTGATATGCTTGAGGACTGGTTCAAGCGCGATTACCGCCGTATTCAGCAACCTCGGTCTTATCTTGACCTGAGCTATGACCAGCAGTACTATTCCCTCGGTTTGGCCATCCGACCGCGACTGAATGATTTCTATACGACGGTGGAAACCCTGCCAGAACTTCGCCTGGACATTCCGCGCCTGACGCTCGGAGACTTGCCGTTGCAGTATCAAAGCAGCACGACAGCCGGCTACTATTCGATGAAATGGCGGAATTTCGACCGCTCGCGCTGGGATGTGCTTGATGCACTGGTCTATGACCCGGACCTCCACAACGACCCCGGCGACTACCAGAGCTGGCGCGGCGACACCATGCATTTCCTGTATCTGCCCCTGACACTGGAAGACCGGATCAGCCTGACCCCGCGAGCCGGATTCCGTGCTACTTACTACAGCCGAACAAGTAAGCGCCGCATCACCGAAAATGATTTGGCTAATATCCTTGAGGCCGATAACCCGGATTGGACGGAAAACGCCAGCCCAGTGGTTAGCTACGACAAGGACGGCGGCGACCGCACCAGGATGGCTTTCGAGATCGGCGCAGAACTGCGCACTAAGTTCTTCAGGGACTGGGGCGAGGCAGGGAACGGCTTGGCGCTCAATCGGTTCCGGCACGTGCTGGAGCCATACATAAATTATACCTATGCCCCAGACCCCACTGTGGACCGCGAGCACTTGCTGTTTTTTGACGAAACCGACCGTCTGACTCGCCAGCATTTTGTGCGTTTCGGATTGGACCAGCGCCTGCTGACCCGCCAAGAGAGGCAGCGGCGCACCCTGCTGCGCCTGCAAACCTACGCAGACCTCCATTTTGACCGCGGCGAGGAATCCGGCCGGCACGGCGGTGACTTTGGCAATCGCCTTGACTTCACCCCGCGCGATGACCTGCGAGCCTGGGCGACAGTGGTGCATGACATGGGCGAGGGGCAAATCCAGCGAGCTGAGACCGGCATCGGCTTCGGTCGCGAGGACGAGCTCAACTTCGGCATTCGGTACTTGTACCGCAACGACCATTTGTCCCGGAGCGTCTGGTCGATGGGCAGCACCCTGGTCGATTTTTCTGGAGAGAGTTCCTATCTGAAAAAACGCTTTGAGTCGGCAGACATCATTGCCGGGCACATCGTGGTTCCGGTCAATCCGCTGACCAAGCTGGTCGCCAAGGCAGAATATGACCTCGAACGGAGCACTTTATCAGAGCACAGTTATGAACTGCATCGCCAACTGCACTGCTGGGTCATGGCGCTTGGCGTTGGCTGGGACAATGGCGACTTCCGGGCGATGATTATGTTCCATTTGACCGCGTTCCCGAAAGTCAAAATCGATCTCAATCTGTAAGCCAAAAACAGCGTCTCGCACTATGCAACCGGCGTAGCTTTTCGTGGTCAAATAAAGATAGTTATTTTTTGTTCCCAGCCGTCGTTTTGGCGGCTGGCCGTATCTGTTGTCTGCGTCTTTCAGGCGACCGGATCGGCATATTTTTATAAATTACATATTCAGCATGGAGGAAAAAGGCACACATGTCAGAACAACGTCCATTTAAGACGGAAGTGAAAAAACTGCTGGACCTGGTGATCCACTCGTTGTATTCAAATAAGGAAATTTTTCTGCGCGAATTGATTTCGAATGCTTCGGACGCTATTGACCGGGCTCGTTTCGAATCGTTAAAGGACGAGAGCATCCTTGAGGATGACCCGGAGTGGAAGATCAAGATTACGGTGGACAAGGAGGCGAAGACGCTGACGGTTTCCGACAACGGCATCGGCATGACCGCCGAGGAGCTGGAGCAGAACATCGGCACGATTGCCAGCTCAGGCACGAAACGCTTCCTGGAACAGCTGCAAGAAAATAAAGACAGCTTGAGCCCGGAATTGATTGGACAATTCGGGGTTGGCTTCTACTCGGCTTTCATGGTGGGCAATCGGGTCAAGGTGCTGACCCGCAGAGCCGGCGCACCCGACCAGGGCGTTGCCTGGGAATCAAAGGGCGATGGCTTTTACACGATTACACCGGCCACCCGCGAAAAGCGCGGAACTGACGTTATCGTCTACCTGACCCCCGAAAACGAGGAATTCCTGGACGAATGGAAAATCCGCAAGACCGTGAAGCGGTTTTCAGATTTTGTCGAACATCCCATCAATATGGACATTGAGCGCGAGGAAGTCGAGCGCGACGATGAAGGCAAGCCGATTGAGGGCAAGGAGCCGAAAAAGACTATCACCGAAGAAACGCTCAATTCGCGCAAGGCGATCTGGCAGAGACCGAAAAACGAAGTCACTGACGAAGAATACAAGGAATTCTACCGCCATGTCAGCCATGACTTCCAAGACCCCCTGGAGACGATTCACTGGCAAGTCGAAGGGCAGACGGAATTTCGCGCCTTGATTTACATTCCAAAGAAGCCGTTGTTCGAGATGTTCATGCCTGAGCAGCGCGACCGCGGCATCCAACTCTATGTGCGCCGGGTGTTTATCACTGACAAGTGCGATGAGCTGGTGCCCGGCTACCTGCGGTTCCTGCGCGGCGTGGTCGATTCCTCTGACTTGCCGTTGAACGTGTCACGCGAAATTCTGCAGGAGGCGCGGGCCATCCGCATTATCCAGAAGAACCTGGTCAAGAAGGTTCTTGATACGCTGGCGGACATGAAGGAGAAGAACCCGGAGCGCTACCAGGAGTTCTGGACGGCGTTCGGCTCTATGCTAAAGGAAGGCCTCCATACAGACTTCGAAAATGGCGACCGCATCAAGGAGCTGCTGATGTACGAAAGCTCCCATACGGAAGCCGGCAAACGCACAACACTGGCCGAATATGTGTCGCGCATGCCCGAAGACCAGAAGGAAATTTACTACATCACCGCCGAAAATCGCACCGCAGCAGCCAATGCCCCGCAGCTGGAGGCCTTCAAGGCTAAAGGCTACGAAGTGCTTTTCTTTACCGACCCGGTCGATGACTGGCTCAGCCAAGACTTGACTTCCTATAAGGAGAAACCACTGCGCAATATCGGCAAGGGCGATGTTGACATTGACAGCGAAGAGGAAAAAGCCGCCAAGGAAGAGGCTCGGAAGCAAGCCGAAGCTGACAATAAGGACCTGGTGGCGGCTATGAAAGAGATTTTAGGCGACAAGGTCAAGGAAGTGCGCCTGTCCAAGCGCCTGACCGAGAGCGCCTGCTGCCTGGTCAGTGACGAGTGGGGAATGGGCGTGCACATGGAGAAAATCATGAAGGCGATGAATCCGGACACGCCGCCTACCAAGCGCATTCTTGAACTTAATCCCGACCACCAGTTGATTGCGGCTCTGCGTCAAGTGCATGCTAAAGACGCCAAAGACCCGAAATTGGCCGAATACACCGAAATGTTGTATAACGAGGCGCTGTTGACCGCGCAGCTGCCGCTGGAAGACCCGCTTGCCTTTGCCAAACGCGTCAGCAACTTGATGGCTGATTCCCTGCAAGGACATTTGAAATAAGCGCTTAAAAGCAGAAGCCGGCTTCAGGGCGCCAAGCCAGAGGCGGAAAATCGTTTTAATGTGCAAAAAAAAGGAGAGTCAAGTATGAAGCGCATGTGCTCCACCCTTGTTTGTGTGCTGCTAGGCGCGTTGTTCGCCAGTGGCCAGGAAGTCCCTAATCCGTCTTTTGAGGTTGGCCAAGGCGACGCTGTTGCGGGCTGGACGCTTTCAGCCCCACCTGGCGCTGTCGTCTCTGACGCCCACAGCGGTCAGCGCGCCATTGCTGTCACCGGCGATGGCGATAGCACCAATCACTGGCTCTCCGAGCCGATCAACTTCAATCCCGGCGGCCTTTATGCCATCAGCTATTGGGCGAAGAGCGACGCTGCTGCCGGCACGGCCGTCACCGGGCCGCTGTTTGCTAATGTGGACATCGGCGCGCCTCCAGCTGAGTGGAAGTACTACCGCCAGATTGCGGCCGCGCCGTCTATTGGCAGTGCCCGGCAGCCTCTGCGTTTTGGTCAATGGCACCTGAATGGCACTGTGATGTTTGACGACATTGCCATCCAGCGCGCTGAGGCCGTATATCACCAAGAGCAGGGCGTAGTCTTAGGCGAAGGCGAGAAGATCAGTGTCAATGAATACATCTTCCTGGCGCCCTTCACCGGCCATTGTCGCAACCACAGCCGCCCCCTGTACAGACACAACGCCGGCTTCAATACCAATCGCTGGGTTTTTGGCCAGGACGCCGAGGTGGTGTATTGCCATGAAATCGCCGGCCGCGAGCAGCTCGCAGCCACCCTCACGGCCAATATCGGCTACTATGTGGGCGGAAAACTGGTGGCCACCGTGAGCAAGGATGGCCAGAATTGGCAGCCGCTCGGTGAGCAAGCGGACAAGGGCGTTCTCGTACTTGAACTGCCCAAGGAACTCTTCCCGGCTCAGCGCATTTTTATCAGCCTGAAAGCTGAAGCGTCTAAAAAAGTCGGCGCTGCCGACTCTGACCCCGGTTCATTCCAAATTCACAGCTATGAGTACAGGGCGAGCATCAGCGGTTCGCCGACTGACATCACCGGCTCGACTCGCTACGTCCACAGCAGCGAGCCA
>JAAZKI010000093.1 GCA_012799905.1 Lentisphaerota bacterium
CCCTCGTCCCTAAAAAAGCCCCTCGCCCCTCGCCCCTAAAAAAACCTCGCCCCTCGCCCCTAAAAAAAGCCCCTCGCCACTAAAACACCACAGATGGCATTTCCACATTCAGGATTCGACAGGCGTTTGCCGTGGTCACGGCTGCCAGTTTCTCGGTGGTCATCCCCTTCTCGCTGGCTACTCGCTGCCCGATAAGGGGCAGGTAAGCCGGACAATTGCGCTTGCCGCGCCAGGGCACCGGCGCCAGATACGGCGAATCCGTCTCCAGCAACAATCGCTCGACCGGGATGACGGCCAGCGACTCGCGGATGTTGACTGCCTTATTAAAAGTGACCATGCCGTTCATCGACAGCATCGCGCCCATGGCCAGCCATTCCTCGGCCTGGTCCGGCGTTCCGGTGAAACTATGGATGATGAACGGTGCGCCCGGACGTAAGTGGTCCCTAACCAACTGGCGGCAATCAGGATACGCGTCCCGACAATGGATGACAGCCGGCTTGCCCAGTTCAGACGCCAGTTCCAGAAACACGGCAAAAACTTCCCGCTGGCGCTCAGGCGGCGAAAAATTGTAATGATAGTCCAAGCCGATTTCGCCTACGGCGATGACGCCAGGACGCGTCAGCAGGTCACGAAACAACGACAAGCCGTCAAACGATGAGGCGACGTGAGGATGCAGCCCGACTGCCGTATAGACGCCTTGGGCCGGATCGCCCAGAGCAACTGTCGCCTCGCAATCTTCCAAAGATGTCCCCTGGACGAAAAAGCCTGCGACCCCAACCGCCCGAGCCGCTGCCGTCATGGCTTCGAAATCATCTTCGGGATCGACATGCAAATGCGTATCAAACCAAAGCAAAGGTCTGCCCTTATCTTCCAAAATGTCATCAAAATCCGTGTTCTGGCCGAAATGCCGCTCGTCTTTTTGGTGACGTCAGCGCTGAGTGGAGGTCAGGCGCGCGCCGATGTCATCTGGCAGTTCCAGCTGGCGTTGGTTTTCCCCGGCATGCGTCATCGTGATGTTCAACACTGCTCCGGGTCGCAGCAGACCGGCAATCCTCTCTGGCCATTCGACCATGGCAATCGCGTTGTCAGCGAACAGATATTCCTCAATGCCGAACGCCAACGCTGCCTGTTCGTCCGTAATTCTATACATATCAAGATGATAGAACCAGATACCGCCGGGCGTCCGATATTCCTGGACAACCGTGAAGGTCGGACTGGTCACCGGCTCGGTGATGCCCAGGCCGCGCGCCACCCCGCGGCTCAGCGCTGTCTTGCCTGCCCCGAGGTCGCCGTAAAGCGCCACCACCATGCCGGGGCGAAGCAGCTTTGCCAGGGCTTTCCCAAGGCTCAGCGTCTCTTCTTCACTATGGCTGTTGATCTGCATGGATGCGCGGCTCTCCCACCCTTCCCTGCGCCAGGTCGGCGCCTTGGCCTCACAGGCCTTCCATCCGCCGAACCGGATATTTCATGTGGAGCTCACGGATGAACTCAACGTAGCGGCGCTCTTCCTCCTCCTTCTCCAGCTGCCGTCGAATCTGCTCCCGCAATTCGTCATTGAGCATCGGCACGCCGCCAGCGTCAAACTCCAAAACGTGAATAAAATAGTAGCTTGAGCCGATTTCCACCGGCTCCAACGTCGTCTGTCCGGCCGACATCGTCTTGACCACTTCCTCCAGTTTCGGATTCATGTCCGTAAACCATCCTTGGTCGCCGCCCTTGTCTGCGCCTAGCCCCTCGGAATATTTGCCCGCCAGTTCAGCAAAGGCGGTTCCGGCTGTCAGTTGCTCCTTGATCTCGCGGCAGACTTCATTCACGCGTGCGCCATGTCGGCCGTTCTTCTGAATCTGGATAATGGCCAGATGATAGCGTGGCGGTGTCATCATCGAAGACTTCTGCGCCTCAAAATACTTCTCCACGTCGTGATCAGTCACGATATTGCCCCGGGAAATCCGTTCACGGGTCAAAAGTTCGACCGCGATGTCCTTATGCAGGCGTTCGCGGAATTCGGTGATAGTCATGCCCTGGGCATGCAGCTGCGTCTCAAATTTGGCGATGTTGCCGCCAGCAGCGTTAGTGATGACCTGGTTGAGGCGTTCCTGCAAATACGAGGTCGGCACCTTTGCCTGCAATTTCTGGAATTCAAGATAGATGAGTTCGCGTTCGATCAGCACATTCAACGCCTTCTTGCGGACAGCCAGGAGTTGGTCAAGCAGCTCCTCGCCGACGTAGGAACGCCGCAGCTGCATTTCCTCCAGCTGCGTCATTTCCATGATTTCATGCGCTGTAATCACCTTGTCGCCAACGATGGCCAGCAGGGAATCACTATATTCGACCTGGCCGCGCGCCAGCATCGTGATGGTCATAATCAATCCAAACAATAATCCACGCCATGTGGTCATAGTGCCTGCCTTTCGGTGGGAAAAACAAATCCATCGGTTGCATCACATTTTACTGTCAGCCTGTTAATATATATTCCCAACCCTCAAAAACAACGGCTTCACCCTCAACCACGTACGCGAGACCTGCGACTGAGCCAGAACTACGACGACAAGCTGACGTCATTCCGCAGTCAAAACGTTTGCCGAACCGCAATGCTGCATTACGTTAACAGCATCGTCTCCCATCCTTTCACGTCTATCTTGCATTCATCATGACCGGGTATTGTGAATATGTCTACCAACCGTCCAGACCGTCAAGCCATTCTGCAACGCGCCACTGAAGTCATCGACATCGAAATCGAGGGTCTGAAAGCCCTTCGCGACGACTTAGGCGCCCCCTACGTCGAACTGGTGGAACGCTGCCTCAACACCCTCAGCGACGGCGGCAAACTCGTCCTCTGCGGAGTTGGCAAAAGCGGCCATATCAGCAAGAAAATTGCTGCGACTTTGTCGAGCACCGGCTCGCAGGCCGTGTTTCTGCATCCGGTGGAGGCCATGCATGGCGATTTAGGCGTAGTCTCCCGCCAGGATCTGTTGCTGGCCGTCAGTTACAGCGGCGAGACCGATGAGCTGCTGACCATGCTCCCGGCGATAAAGCGCTTGGGCATCACCATCGTGGCTATCACCGGCAAGGCAGATTCGCGCCTAGGCGAGGTCGCTGACTTGGTCGTGCCCATGCCGGTGCCGCGCGAAGCCTGTCCATTCAACCTGGCGCCGACCACCACCACCACGGCCCTGGCCGCCCTTGGCGACGCCCTGGCCATGACCCTCCTGAACTGCCGGCGCTTCGGACTGAACGACTATGCCAAACTGCATCCCGCCGGCGCCATCGGCCGCAGCATCACCCTAACCGTCAAAGACTGCATGCGCACCGGCCAGCACGCCCCCAGAGTGACCCCCGGCACCCCGGTCCGCGATGGCCTGCTGGCTATGACCAACGCCCGCAGCGGCGCTGTCGCCATCGTTGACGCCAATGACGTCCTGCTGGGCATTTTCACTGACGGCGACTTCCGGCGTCAGATCACCCGCGACACTGCTGTCCTGGATGCCCCCATCGAATCGGTGATGACCCCCAACCCCATCGCCATCAATGAAAACTGCCTTGCCGTCGAAATCATGAAACTGCTGGAAAAACGCAAGATTGACGACATCCTCGTCGTGGATGACAACGGCCGTATGACCGGCCTGGTTGACATCCAAGACCTGCCCAAATTCAAAGTGATGTGAATTGGCCGTCGACAATGTAAGTTCTGGCCAGTGCTGCAATCGTTGCCTTGCCCTTGCATCGCGTGCTCATTCCTCTTCCGGATAATCGCAGGCAGCCAACAACGTCTGGTGGAGCAGAAGTTCATGCTGCAACGGATATGGATTCGCAATTTTTCCATTAATAATATCCGCGAATTCGCGCAATTGCGCTCCATATCTGCATCCCAGCGGCCCGCAATCAATCAGGTGCGTTCCGGCCGGGTAGCCGCCGGTTGCCTTTTTCAAGGTCAAACGAACCTGCAAGGGGTCGACGTAATAGGCCGCCTTTTCAATCGGGCAGAGTTCAACGCTGCCGCCTGTTCCACAGATGATAAAGCGCCGATGCCGCATGCCGTCGATTTCAACCACTGAAACCCGGATGGTCGCTGTGGCGCTGGCATATTCCAGCACGGCCAAGCCATTGTCAACCAGCCCGTCCTTTCGGGTCTGCTTCATAAAGGGCGTGACCTTGTCCGGCTTGCCGAGCATCAGGAGAACCTGGTCAATCAGGTAGCCGGCGAAAATATACATGGCCCCTCCCTTGAATTGAGCTAGCCAGCGCCGATAATCGGGGTTTTCGCTATCGTCACGGCTCATCACCGCGTGGATTTCAAAAACATCGCCCAGCCAGCCGTCTCGAATCACCTTTTGGCAGAAGCGCAAAGCCGGATTATAGCGGTAGACGTATGCCTGTTGCAAGGCTAAAGACCGGCTGTCACAGATATCCAACAAGCGCCGGAAATCAGCCAGCGATTCCCCGGCCGGCTTATCCAAGTGGATATGCAGTCCTTGTGCGGCGCACTGCAATGCCGTTGGAATCAACTCAGGGACATCCTTTTCCACCAAAACCGCATCCAGGCCGGGATATTGCAACACCTCCTCCTCTGACAAGAAGGGAAGCCCGGCATAGGCCGACAAGCCGCTGCGCTTTTCCCTCCACACAGGATCGCTTTCTGCGACGCCGACAATCTCAAAGAGTTCCGGGAGATTGCGCAGAGCCGCCATCTTTGCCGACCCGTGATTGTGGCCAATTCCGATCTGACCGATTTTAATTCTTGACATCATGACTCCCTTCTTGATGTTGACTGGGTTAATATACCGACGCATCCAGCGACTGCCAACGCAATTTATGCCACGGTCTGCGGAAATGCAAAACACCCGCCGCATCAACTCCCACGCCAGTTGTTTTTTGTCCATGCGCGTATTATTGTAGAAAGGCATCCTCGCAAAAGGCGATAACCAAAAATCAACAAAAACCGGGAGAAGACACGATGAGACAATGGTGGTTAGCAGCGATTTTTCTGCCCCTAGCAGTGTTGGCAGCCAAGCCGCGAATCGGCGTGGTCTACAGCGACTGGCCCGATGGAAAAAAAAGCTTCTTCAAAGAATTTGACAAAACCTTGGCGGAATTGGCTTGGGTTCCGGAAAAAATAGAAAACACAACGTTGCCGGAATTGAGCCAGCGCCTGGCTGACTTTGACCTGATCATCGCGTCCAGCGTCGCCAATTACACGCACACGGTCGATATGGCCCCATACGCCAACCAATGGCTGGATTATCTGAATCAAGGCGGCATGCTCCTGGTGGTTGACGCCAACTATACCAGCGTGCTGAATGCCTGGGTGGCGAAATTCGGGCCAGACTTCGCCGTGACCACCGAGAACTGCTCTGCGTACAAGCTGAAGACTCCGGAAAGCCGGGTTGTGACCGTGCACAATCATCCGTTCCTGCAGATGCCGTACGACTTAGCCGCTGCCTTAACCGTCAAAAACCACTGGGCCCACATGACGCGCCTTTCTGACAGCTGGGAACGGCTCATCACCTGCTCCGATGACGAGGGACTCCTCCTGCTCAAATCCGTTGGCAAAGGCCTCGTCGTTCTGTGCAGCTACGCTCAAATGGGCAGCGCGGACGGAAAAGAGGCCGGCATCGCCTTGCTCCAAAACATGTTTTTCTGGCGCCAATTCCAGCAGCATGGCTTGCGGATATTGGCGCTTGCCAAGGGCACGGATCAAGTCGGCCCCAGCGCCTTCAACCTGCGCTTGCAAGGCGCGCCGGAAAGCTTGAACGGACTCGTCGTCGAACTGACGGAGACAGCGCAAGGTCAGGCGCCGCGGCAACATTCAGCCACGGCTGCGGTCACCGGTGACCAGGCCACACTAAACCTGGCGCTGCCCGCCAAAACCCGCGGCCAGACAGCCTGGCGCCTGGCTCTGCGCCGGGGGAACGACAGCCCGGCCACCGCTGAGTGGCAGGAAAACCTCCCGCCCGTCATAGCCATCGCCCTGAAACGAAAGCACTTATACCCACGCAATCGCGAACTGGAAGCCAATTTCACCTTGGTTCCGCTCCAAGCCGAACTGACCGGCGCCGAACTGCGCTGGCGCCTGGACGACCAGCCCGTGACCATCCAGCCGCTGAGCAGCCATAAGTTCCAGCAGACAATTGCGGTGACCGGATTGCCGGAAGGACGCCATGTCCTTAAAGCCGAATTCTGGGCAAGAGGCACGTGCCAGGGCCAGGCCGAAGCAGAATTTTTCACCCATCCCCAACCGCTCTACGACGTCCGGGCTGACGGCGTTCTGCTGGAAGCAGGCAAGCCATTTTTCCCGCTGGGATTCTACCACGTCTCCTGGAAATTCACGCCAGCACAGCGCCTGGATATGGCCAAGGCAGTCGCTGCCGCCGGCTACAATACGATTCACGTCGGCTTCAATGGCGATGAAAGAAACACCAACAGCTACGGCGATTTTCTGGATGCCTGCGCTGCCAACAACCTGCGCGTCATCACCGAATTCGGCTATTCTCCGAAGGAAGTAATCACCAAATATCGCGGGTACTCTGCGGTCATGGGCTGGAACCCGGGTGACGAACCAGCGGCGCGCGGCATCACGGCAGAGGAAATGTTCCGGCGCTATGATCAATTCAAGCAGCTTGACCCCAATCATCTGGCCTATACAGTAATCTGCATCCCGGCGCAATACGGACGCTATGCCTGCGGAACTGACGTGCTGGCCCCAGACCCCTATCCAATACCAAAACATAACGTTGACGATGTTTTTCGACGCTTCCAAGAAGCTCGCCAAGAGGCGCTCAAGGTGGACACAACCGTCTGGGCAGTGCTGCAATGCTTCGGCGGCTACGGCAGCTGGTCGCGGCCTCCCACCCCTCAGGAATTCCGGGCTATGACCTACCTCGCCCTGTTGGCACAAGTCAAGGGAATCATCTACTACACCTACGCCGACGGCGGCTTCTACCTGCCAGACTCCACCGAGCTTCATCAAGCGGTGCAAGCACTGCCAGCAGAACTAAAAGACCTCCTGCCCATGGTCATGGACGGGCATTTTGAACTGCACGCCAATGACGTAGACCGCGTCTATATCGGCTCCTGGAACATGAATGGACAACGCCGCATCGTCATCGTCAATGCCGACAAGGAAAAAACAGTCCCCTTCGCATATGAAGCCCGTGAACCCGGCCTGCCGACCGTCCTCTATGGCGAAGCAATCGGAATGCGTCGAGAGGATGCCACAATCCGGGCGGAAATCAAACCGCTGGAGAGAATTGTCCTGCTGGAGTAAGCAAGCACAGCCGGAGCGCCGACCGGGCCGACGCCTTTGCCCAAGTGCATCCAATCAAGAGGAACTTGCCATGATATCAGTGAACGCCGAATTATGCACTCGTTGCGGGCAATGCCTGCGGGTCTGCACCACGGAAATCTTCGAGATGCGGGACGGCATTCCAGCGATGACCGACGGCGGCGAAGATTACTGCATCAAATGCCAGCACTGCCTCGCGGTCTGCCCGGTCGGAGCCATTACCCTCAATGACAAAACACCGGCTGATTGCGCGCCGATTGGCCCGCTGCCCAGCCCGGAGCACATGCTCAACCTCCTGCGCCAGCGCCGCAGTATCCGGCACTTCCAGACGACACCAGTGGAACCGGACATCCTGGCAAAACTGCAAGCTGCCCTGGCCTGGAGTCCGACCGGCTGCAACGACCACCGACTCTACGCCGTGCTAGTCAATGGACACGACGCCATGGCAAGCTTCCGCGAACCAACCCTGCGGCTGCTCCGATGGGTCGTGAAAACGAGAATCCCGCAGCTGATCAGCCGAAGACTCAACCAGGTACTGAAGAGAATCCTTGACGGCGAAGACGTCATTTTCCGACAAGCACCGCACATGGTCGTAGTCGCAACACCAAAAAATGCCCCCTGCGCTGACATTGACCCAACGATTGCACTGGCCCAATTCGAACTGTACGCTCAAACCCTTGGCCTGGGAACATTGTGGTGCGGCTTTGCCTACTTTGCATTCCGCCTATTCCGGCATCTGCGCCGTCCTCTTGACCTGCCGAAAGGCTACCGGGTTGGCGGCGTCCTTCTCTTCGGGTATCCTGACATCACCTTCCACCGGGCGACCTGCCCAGACCCTGTCCTGGTCAAAAACATATCACTTTAGGGGCGAGGAGTTGAATGCTGAATGTTGAATGCTGAATGTTGAATGCTGAATGTTGAATGCTGAATGTTGAATGCTGAATGTTGAATGCTGAATGTTGAATGTTGAATGTTGAATGCTAAAAGACGAGGCGCATTTCATAATTCACAATTCACAATTCATCATTCGTTAGGGGCGAGGGGCTTTCTGGACTACATGCTGCTCCACCGTCCACTGACGTCCACTTCTGTCCACGTCCACTCCCCACTAATGTCCACTAAAGTCCACAGTCCATCGTCTACTAAAGTCCATTAAAGTCCACTAAAGTCCATTGTCCACTGTCCACTTAAAGTGCACTTACCCGGGATGTTTGGCTGAACTTTTCATTTCTGTAAGATAACTACATCATTTCACCTCAATTTGTAGTTATCACTGTTGAGCAATGAGATAACTACAAGTTTCTTAGAGTGGACGGTCGTCAACAGCCTATTTTTAACCACGAAAAACACGAAAGAGCCTGGGGGTGGACTCTCCGTCCGCAACCTAATTTATGTGTCACCCTTCCAGGGCTCCAAATCTATGCCATCTCTCCCAGGGCTGCGCCGAGCCTGGCGGCCCGGCTTACCCTGGGCTTCTATGTGTCGCCCTCCGGGCTTTTGCCGC
>JAAZKI010000357.1 GCA_012799905.1 Lentisphaerota bacterium
ACTACGTACAGCAAACTAAAGTTTGAACTACGTGCTCCTGCAAGCGAGAGATGTATGGCAGGCTGAAGCCTGCGGGACGTACAGCAAACTAAAGTTTGAACTACGTACAGCAAACTAAAGTTTGAACTACGTGCTCCTGCAAGCGAGGGACATACGGCAAGCCGCTGAACTACGTACGGCAGCCACCGTCCATAACATCCATTGCCGCGGCGTTGGTCTCAGTGTTGTTTGCAAACATTCCTGGTCGAGAGTAATGTATGCCTGCTGTTTTCCGAAAGAGTTTTTAATTGGGCAAACCTTTCCATAGCTATTGGGGCGCACGACACGATGAATAACATAGGCTGGCAGAATCCGTTCAGCGGGATATTTCATGTTATCGGGTTGTGGGCGGCGTCGGGTCGGGCGGATGCGGCGCGGGTGGCGGTTGGCACAGAACGGCTGCGCGACTGGGGGGTGGAGGTGGTCGTTCCGCAGTTGCCTGGCGAACCGCGGCGTTATCTGGCCGCGGCGGATGAGGTGCGCCTTGCTCATTTGCACGAACTCCTGGCCAACCGCCGGGTGGAGGCGATTTTGGCTGTGCGGGGCGGCTTTGGAGTGACGAGGCTGCTGGATGACATCGACTGGGCGGCTGTTCGGCAACGCAATTTGCCGGCTATAGGCTACAGTGATTTTACCGGCTTTCTGCTGGCTGCCTGGAAACAAGGCTGTCAGCGCCTGGTGCATGGCCCCATGCTCTGCCCAGATTTGAGCCGGAAGCCGCTGACGCCGGAGGAAGCCGCTGGCGCCCAGGCAGCCATGCAGTCGCTGACAGCATGCTTGCGCGGCGATGAACGGCTGCTGCCGTTGTCAGCATCGCCAATCGTCTTGCGACCTGGCCAGGCGCGCGGGCCGCTGGTTCCGGCGAATCTGTCGCTGTTGACGGCTCTCTTGGGGACGGCGCATTGGCCTGAGTTGGACGGATGCATTCTCGTGCTTGAGGATGTCAACGAGGCAGCGCATCGGGTGGACAGGATGCTGACGCAGCTGCGTTCGGCCGGCGTCCTGCGCGGTCTGGCAGGACTGGCTTTTGGGCAGTTCACGGCTGGCGAAGACAGCGAATATCTGCCTGAAGTGCTGGCCGATTTTGCCGACGCAGTGCCGGGACCGGTGC
Source organism: Lentisphaerota bacterium (assembly GCA_012799905.1). Lineage (GTDB taxonomy): Bacteria > Verrucomicrobiota > Lentisphaeria > Oligosphaerales > Oligosphaeraceae > JAAZKI01. The sequence goes on from JAAZKI010000357.1 coordinate 1,151, forward strand.
TGGCTGACCTTCCCTTTGGCCATGTGGCGCATACAATCAGCCTGCCAGTAGGCGCACTTGCGACCATCGACACAACCGCAGCGCCAGCGAGTCGCCTGCAACGCGGATAAGACGCCATATCCGGCTGGAAGCTGCGTGCCCGAGGTCGGCGACGCGCGGCCATTGGCTCGGTGCTGGGGTTTTCCGTCAAGGGCACGATTTGCGAATGATCAATTCGTGCCGGAGATGGAGTTTGCGCGGAGGGGTTCTTTTCTTGTTGGCGATGCGGTGGGTGAGCAACTCCCAGATTTGCGCGGCGAAAAAGTCATTGCCCAGCCCCATGGTCGTGAGCGGCGGCGTGAAGTATTGTCCGATTTCGATATTATCGAAACTGGCGACCGCCACGTCAGCCGGGACTTGGAAGCCGTGTTCGCGGAGCGTGCTGATGATGCCTATGGCGAGCAAGTCATTGGAGGCGATGATGCCCTGGGGCGGCTGTTTGTGCCTGGCGAGGAAACTCTTCATTGCCTTGGCTGCCGCTGTCAGGGCGCTGTCGGTGATTTTGACTGGCCAGAGTTTGGCTTGTTTTTTCATTCCGCGCTCGGTCATCGCCTGGAGATAGCCTTGCGACCGCTCGTCGGAAAAGCCGGTTTCCGGGTGTTTGGGGAAAAAGCCGACCGGGACGATTCCCTGGTCGAGCATATGGCAGGTCAGGCGGTGGCAGCTGTCGCGGAAGTCGATGAAGGCGTAGTCAGCCAGAGTTGTTTCAGGGGAGCCGAAGATGGTCACAGGCAGGGAGGTTCGTTCGCAGTCAGCGAGGATTTTGCCGATTGGCTGGTCGTCAAGCGGCCCGGCCAGATAACCAAGCACCAGCCCATCAACGCCGCGGGACAGCAGGTCGGAAATGGTATCGAGGTCTTTACGGGTTTGATGAAGCGATATGCCGGCGCTGATGAGGCGGTACCCGTCCTGTTCCGCCAGTTGGCGGAGGCGTTCGCAGAAGTCCATGCGCACCGGATTGTTGAGTTCAGTGACGGCGACGCCGATGGTGAACGATTGCTTCAGCACCAGGCTGCGAGCATTCATGTTGGGGCGATAGCCGAGTTCCTGGGCAACGGCTTTAACGCGGCGTCGGGTGTCAATGGCGATATCGTCCTTGTCCCGCAACGCCCTGGAAACAGAGTTGACGGAAAGTCCGACCCGTGCTGCAATGTCTTTTAAGGTCACAGGCATGGCATTTTCTCCTGGCAGAGCCGTTTCAGCGACCCAACTGGGCTTTCATCCAGGCGTAGAATGTATCGCCGATCTGACGGTAGCCGGCTGGCGCAGGATGCACGCCGTTGTTCAGGCGGGTGATTTTGGCGTCGTTGCCGACATTGACCGGCTCAGTGGTCTTGGGGAAGTTGTTCTCGCAGTCGAGATTGACATGGGTCGGGATCAAGGACAGCAGCGGGTCGGTGGACTGGCCGAATTTCTGCAGCATGGCCTGATTCAGGCGGTGTTGGTTTTTCTTGTATTGCCAGCGGGTCTGTCCACAGGCGTAATTAGCGCCAAAGGCGTCTTGGGAGGCAGCGCCTGGGGTGACCAGGCCGACGCCGATGATGGCGTTGGGGGCAGCTTGGCGGAAAGCGGTGATAAGGACGTCGGCCGCTGCGAGAATATCGGCGATGCGTGCGTCGAGATTATCGTCATTGGCGCCGAATACGTCATTGACGCCGAGCTGGAAGGTGACGATGTCAGGCGGGTTGCCGTTGTTGTAGAGTTTGAAGTAGTTTTGCAGGTCGATGGTTCCCTTGCCCTCGTCGTCAATGGCTAAGAATCGGCTGGGGATGTTAGGCGGCGTCGTGTTTTCCTTGGGATGGGGCTTGGTTTTGCTGATAAAGGTCTTCCAGGCCCAGCCGCCCCAGCCTTCATGGGCGACTCCGCCCGGCTGCGGTTTGTAGCCTGGACCGTTGGAGCCGACCATGGTGATGGCCGGGTTGTTGTCGCCGGACATCAGTTCAAAGACGCGCGCCGGGTACACGCCAGCATTAGTCAGACTGTCGCCGACGATGAGCACGGACAGGTTGCGGCCCTTGCCGGCATCCGGCTTGGCCACCACGATTTTGGTCTCAGCCTGGGCGACCAGGCCCTGGAGGTCATAGACGCTCACCTTCCATTTAAATTCGCCGACGTCCTCAGGTTTGGGCAGGAAGCGCCAGCGTTTAGCGTCGTTGCGGCCCTTGGTGCAGGTGACGTCGAAGACGTATGCGTCTGGATTGGGAACCAGGACGATGTTGTCGAAGTAGATATTGATTTCCACGCCGGGGACAGCATAGATGACTTCCGGCAGTTGGAGGCTGATTGGGTTGGGGTTGGGCGGCGGCAGGGGCGGCGTCTGGGCAGTCAGGCAGCAGCAGGAAAAAATGGCCGTACCGCAAGCAAAAGCGCATATCGACAGCAGATTTTTGTTCATCTTGACTCCTTGAAGTTGGCAGGAATGGCGACGTTGTTTATAGTGAATGGTGATGCAACAAAATGCCTTTAAAGTAAAATAGCAGAGAAAAGGCGCAGGGAAAGCCTGTTCCCTGAAAAAATCCGCTGTCAACGCTTTTCTCGCCGGCCTAAAGGAGTCATACCCTGATGAATGAACAGCAAATCTGCGCTGCTGACCCGCGCTTGGAGCGGGTTTTGCTCACCCAGGAAGAAATCCGGACTCGGGTCAACTCCATGGCTCGTGAAATTGCTGAGCGTTACCAGCAATCGCCATTTTATCTGATTGGCATCTTGAAGGGCGCTTGTTTTTTCCTGGCTGATCTGGCGCGTGAACTGTACCTGGCCGGATGCACCGAAATGCGCCTTGACTTTATCCGCGCCAGCACGTATGGGGATGAGGTCAAGGAGAATGGCGAGGCAGCGCGGTCGGTTCGGATTGAGGGCCCCTGGACGAAGGTGGCCGGTCAGCGGGTGATTCTGGTTGACGACATCCTGGACCAGGGCTTTACCCTGGCCGCTCTGCGCCAGCATGCTCTGACCACGCTGAAAGCAGCGCAGGTGGAGACGTGTGTGTTTCTGGAAAAGGATTTGCGCAAGCCGTCGCCGGAGGTGGCAGCGCAGCGGGCGTCGTTCAAGGCGGATTATGTCGGCGCTAGAGTCCCGGACCGCTGGGTGGTGGGCTATGGTCTGGATGTGGCTGAACTCTATCGCAGCCTGCCATTTGTGGCCATAGTCAAGGAAGAGCATTTCCGTTGAATGAGCATATTGCTGCTCGGAGTTCCGGCAAACTGCTGAATAGGGGCGAGGGGCGAGGGGCGAGGGGCGAGAATGCTGAATGTTGAATGCTGAATGCTGAGGCACATTTCATAATTCATAATTCATCGTTCATCATTCGTGAGGGGCGAGGGGCGAGGAATTTCGTTGGTTCGTCGATTGTAGGGAAGCGTCAGGCACAGTATATTATGTAGTTTTTCACCAGTTGCGGCTCTGTTCGGCAAGGACTTGGCGGCATTAACGAGTATTATTTTAAGGAGATTTGGACGATGAAGGTAGTATTGGCTTATTCCGGCGGTTTGGACACTTCTTGCATTTTGACGTGGCTGCGGGAGAAGTACGATGCCGAGGTCGTGACGTTCTGCGCTGACCTGGGGCAGGAGGAGGAATTGACCGGCCTGCATGAGAAGGCCAAGGCTACCGGCGCGGTCAAGTCATATATTGAAGACATGACTGAGGAATTCGTTCGCGACTTTGTTTTCCCGATGTTCCAGGCGAATGCCATTTACGAGAACTTGTATTTGCTTGGCACCAGCATTGCGCGGCCTCTCATCGCCAAGCGCCTGGTGGAAATCGCCAAGGAGGAGAATGCTGAATACATCTGCCATGGCGCGACTGGCAAGGGCAATGACCAAGTCCGCTTTGAGCTGACTGCCTACGCGATCAATCCGTCGATCAAGATCATTGCCCCGTGGCGCAGCCCTGACTGGACGTTCAAGTCGCGGACAGACCTGATTAAGTACGCTGAAGAACGCAAGATTCCGATTTCAGTAAGTGCTGCCAAGCCATATTCGATGGACCGCAATCTTCTGCATATCAGCTTTGAAGGCGGCATCCTGGAAGACCCGTGGGTGGAAGCCCCACCGGAGACGCATGTCTTGACCACCCCGCTGGAAAAGACGCCGGACGAGGCGGAATACGTGATTATTGAATTTGAAAAGGGCATTCCAGTGGCGGTCAATGGCAAGCGCTTGAGCCCTGCCAACCTGCTGCGCGAACTGAACCGTCTGGGCGGCAAGCACGGGATTGGCCGGATTGACATTGTCGAGACGCGTTTCACCGGCATGAAAGACCGCGGCATCTATGAGACTCCGGGCGGGACGATTCTTTTCCATGCCCATCGCGCCATGGAGACCATCTGCATGGACCGCGAAGTGATGAGCCTGCGCGACCAGCTGATTCCGCAGTATTCCAACATGATTTACAACGGCTTCTGGTTTGCGCCGGAGCGTGAGTTCTTGCAGGCTGCGATTAC
>JAAZKI010000004.1 GCA_012799905.1 Lentisphaerota bacterium
AAGCAGATTTTCGAAGCAATAAGGCCGGCCTGCGCTAACGCAGGCTGTGAAAAACGCCTTTTTTCAAAAAATTGAATTCTTCAATCAGCGAAAATAACGACGCGACTTTCACTTCACGGATTCAGGTACTGGTTTATTTTTTGGAAATTTCTCAAATAAAACACCAGATAATAGCAAAAAAGTTATTGGCTTATATTGCACCTCCTTATTTTTATGCCAGGCCTCGTTTACTTGGGAATAGACGGCTCCGCATTCAAATTCATCACTGACTCCCGTTTCACAAACGTACCCGGAACACGGTATGTGCCATCCGAATCCTGTGGAAAAGCAAGGGAGGCGCCGAGCAAAAGCTGGAATGCGGATTTCCCGATCAGATCATGATTTTCATTCACACTCGAAAGTGGAGAAAGAGCATCTTCTCCGGAAAAGGTAAAACCAAACCCAGTGGTTGAAATATCTTCAGGCAAACGAAGACCCCTGCGGACGGCACTGCTCTGCACCTGCATCGCAAAACTGTCGCCAATACAGAAAAAAGCAGTCGGACGCACCTCCGGCGGACGGTCCAGCAGGGTTTGCACTTCCTTGATCGGAGAGTTGTTGCAGATCATCAGGTTGAACTGCGGTTCGATGCCGCTCTCGCGTAAACCGGCAAGATATCCGTTGTATTTTTCCGTCATATAGTGCCAGTGCTGATATTCTCCACAGACCAAGGCAATGCGCCGGTGTCCCATTGAGGCAAGATATCGCACGACGTCTCGCGAAATTTCAAAATTATTCGGAGAAACCGCCGGAAATTCGCCATGGGCCGTTTCATACACGAACACCAGCTTCAAGCCATGCTGGCGGCAGAGAGTGGCTGTTTCCTCGCGCTTACCGTGAGCCGGCGTCATGCAGATCACATGCCGAATCTGATTGGAAAGAATGTCCTCCATCACGGCGGGCAAATCGGAATCCAAATATGTTTTGAGCGCATAACTTGCATCGCTCGCACCTTGAATGATCCCGGACAAGACGCGCAGAGCGCTGGACATCGTGCCGCTTTCGCCGCTGCTATTGATAACGGCAACCGTGTGATTGATGCCAGTGCGCATGGCAGAGGCGAAAACATTCCGACGGTAGCCAAGCTTTTTAGCCGCTTCAAAAATGCGCTCACGCGTTTCCGCACGCAAACTATTCGCGCGCGGATGCCCAGACAAGGTGCGAGATACTGAACCGATATCCACCCCGGCAAGCTTTGCAACATCCTTCAAAGTCACCTTCATTTCAAATTTCTCCTGTTTGACAAACCTTTGTCCAATCTGATTTCAATTATACATTATATTTTGTACTTTGTCAATAGAAAATTAACAATAAAAAAGGTTTTTTTTGAAAATATATTTTGGCCAAACGTTTGGTCAAATAAAAATGAGCGCTTGTCGTCGCAGCTTGCAGGAATGACGAGTATCAACGACGGGGAGCGATTATCCGCAACGCACGAATCGCGACCTCGGGAATTGCTTTTCACCGCCTTGGCATGATATTTATTACTTTACGCCTCATCAGCATTGACCGACCTGTTTAACCCTGTCCTCTTTCTTTTTTTTACGCTATGGAACCAAACTCTCGCTATGCCGTCGGCATTGACCTTGGCACCACCAACTGCGTGCTGTCCTACGTCGATCATCAGACTGCCGCTCCAGCCCCGCAGCTTTTCGCTATCCCGCAACTTATCGCCCCTGGCGAAGTCGCCGCCTTGCCGTCCCTGCCTTCGTTCATTTACCTCCCTGAGGCCGGCGAAGTCAGCCCGGAGCAGCTGCGCCTGCCCTGGCACTCAAAAACTAACACCCCTGACAGCGCCATCGGTGTTATGGCCCGCGTTCTCGCCGCCAAAACCCCGGACAAAGTTGTCGCCTCGGCCAAATCCTGGCTCTGCTCCGAACGCATTGACCGCCACGCTCCCTGCCTGCCGGCCACAGCTCCTGCCCAAGCTCGCAAAATCTCCCCGGTTGCCGCTGTCCAGATGATCCTCGAACACCTCCGTGACGCCTGGAACAACGCTATGGCCGGCAAAGATAAAACTGCCCGCCTGGAAGAACAAGACCTGGTCATCACCGTGCCGGCCTCTTTTGACGCCGTCGCCCGAGACCTCACCGTCGAGGCTGCCAAGGCCGCCGGCCTCACCTTCACCCTCCTGGAAGAACCCCAGGCCGCCTTCTACGCCTGGCTCGCCAACCAGGGCGACGCCTGGCGTAAAAGCGTCACGGCCGGCGACGTTGTCCTGGTCTGCGACATCGGCGGCGGCACGACCGACTTCAGCCTGATCGCTGTCGCCGACATTGACGGCGACCTCGGCCTCCAACGCATCGCAGTGGGCGACCATACCCTGCTCGGCGGCGACAATATGGACCTGACCCTGGCGTATGCCATGGCCGAAAAAATCAATCGCGAACAAGGCATTCGCCTGGACGCACATCAGCTGACCGGCCTGACCCACGCCTGCCGCCAAGCCAAGGAAGCCATTGGCAACGGCGCGACCGGCCCCCAGGCACTCACTATACTCGGACGCGGCTCCGGACTGGTCGGTGGCACTATCACCACCACGGTCAGCGACGAAGAACTGCGCCAGGCCCTCCTCGAAGGCTTCTTCCCTGCCTGTGAGATTACCGCCAAAACGCAGACAGCCCAGCGCGGCGGTCTGCGCACCTTCGCCCTTGACTACGCCGCTGACCCGGGCTTCACCCGGCACCTGGCTCAATTCCTTGATCGCCATAGTTTCAAAGACAGCGACGGCGCACCCATCCTCCCCAGCCTCATCCTCTTCAATGGCGGCGTCACCAAGGCCCCCCTCTTCCGCGAACGCCTGCTCGACATCCTGCAATCTTGGAAAGCCGACGACGCGACTGTCACCGTCCTCGAACAGCCGGATTCCGAGCTCGCCGTCGCCCAAGGCGCTGCCTGGCTTGCCCACATAAAGCGCACGGGGGGCGTCCGCATCAAAGCTGGCAGCGCCCGCTCCTACTACCTCGGCATTGAATCACCGATGCCGGCCGTGCCCGGCTTCCCGCCGCCTATGGACGCCCTCTGCGTAGTCAATTTCGGCATGGAAGAAGGCAGCGCTGCTGACATCCCTGAACACGGCCTGGCCCTCGTCATCGGCGAACCAACCGCTTTCCGCTTCTTCACCAGCACCACCCGCCAACAGGACGCCATCGGCGACCGCCTGCAAGACGACTTGTCGCAACTGACCGAACTGCCTGCCCTCAATGTCACCCTCCCCCTGGAAGATGATGACGAAAAGTCAGCCGGGCAGCTGGTTCCAATCACCCTCCGCACCGTGCTGACTGACATCGGCACCCTGCAAGTGTGGTGCGACGAAACGCCCGGAAAACGTACTTGGCAGCTGGAATTCAACCTGCGCGACTGAACCGATCACCCTGACCGCGAAAGAGATACCCACCCGCATGGCTTTCACCATTCTACAAAAAGACCCAGGCAGCCTAGCCCGCCACGGCACGCTGACAACCGCACACGGCCAGGTGCAGACGCCGGTCTTCATGCCAGTCGGCACCCAGGCCACGGTCAAGGCCATGACGCCCAAAGAATTGGTTGACATGGGCGCAGAAATCATCCTGGGCAACACCTATCATCTCAACCTCCGACCCGGCATGGACATCATCACCGCGGCCGGCGGTCTGCATCGCTTTATGGGCTGGGAACGCGCCATCCTCACGGACAGCGGCGGCTTCCAAGTCTTCAGCCTCAGCCGATTGGGCAAGAAAACCCAGGACGGCGTCTTCTTTCAGTCCCATCTAGACGGCAGCCGCCTGTTCATGGGACCAGTCGAATCCATGGCTATCCAGCGCCAGCTCGGCTCAGATATCGCCATGGTCTTTGATGAATGCACGGCCTGGCCAGCCACCTGGGATGAAGCCAACCGCTCGCTCGACCTGACCCTGCGCTGGGCAGCCGTCAGCCGCGAGCAACCAGCCGCCCCCGGACAACTCCGCTTCGGCATCGTCCAAGGAAGCACTTTCCCTGACTTGCGCGAAAAAGCCACCCGTGCCATCATCGACCTCGACTTTGACGGCATCGCCTTAGGTGGCGTCAGCGTTGGCGAGCCAGAGTGCGAGATGGTCAAGGTGCTTAAATTCTGCGCACCGTTGCTGCCGCCTGCCCTGCCCCACTATCTGATGGGCGTTGGCACGCCGCGCCAGCTGATCCTCGGCGTCCTGCACGGCATTGACATGTTCGACTGCGTCCTGCCTACCCGCATGGGTCGCAATGGCAGCGCCTTCACCATGACCGGAACCATGCCGGTCAAGGCCGCCATTTATAAAGAAGACTTCAGGCCCATCCAGGAAGACTGCCAGTGTTATGCTTGCCGTCATTTCACCCGCGCCTACATCCGGCACCTGCTCAACGCCAATGAAATCCTCGGCGCCCGGCTGATGACCATCCATAACCTGCATTTCTTCCTCGAACTGATGCGCCAAACCAGGCAGCACCTGGAAAATGGCACCTTCGGGCCATTCGCGCAAAATGTCCTCGAACTCTATCCCGAAGCACTGGGCAAAGAGAATTAGGGGCGAGGGGCGAGGGGCGAGGGGCATTGTTAGGGGCGAGGGGCGAGGGGCGAGGGGCGAGATGAGCTTGGACTACGCTGTCCGTCATGGCCAGTGCGTGAGCGAGGGGCGAGAGTCTGAATGCTGAATGGTGAATGCTGAATGCTGAGGCGCATTTCATAATTCATAATTCATAATTCGTAAGGGGCGAGGGGCGAGGGTACTCGTTACTTAAGATTTTTTAACC
>JAAZKI010000230.1 GCA_012799905.1 Lentisphaerota bacterium
GAAGATTGAACTACATGCGAGATATGTGAGATATGTAAGCAGGCTAAAGCCTGCGGGACGTACAGCAAACTAAAGTTTGAACTACGTGCTCGTGCAAGCGAGGTACGTACGGCAAGCTGAAGTTTGAACTACATGCTCCTGCAAGCGAGGTACATACGGCAGCTCACTTCAGCAAGACGATTTTGAGGGGCTTCCAGAGGCCGCCGGCATAGCCGATGTCGGAAACACGGACGGTCAGGATGTTTTCAGCGCCCCACTGCACAGCGTTGGTCACATCCAGCGCAAAGGGCTTGTCCCAGATTTCCTCGGGAACGCCCAGATTCTGGCCGACGTATTTGCCGTTCAGCCACACCCACGCCTGTTCGTCCGCAGCGCCGACTTGCAACTCCACGGCCTTGCAAGCCGTTTTGGCCGGCATCTTGAAGCGGATGCGATACCAACCAACGCCGTCATAGTCCTTGAATCCTTGCCCTTCCCACGCTGCGGCTTTTTGCAGCGCCCACTTGGCATCGTCAAAAGCATTGTCGAAATACTTGCGCTGGTGGCCGGTGCGTTCCGGGTCTGTGGTGAAGCGCCAGCCTTCGGTCGGCAGATCAATCGTCTGTATCGGCGTGCCTTCGGGGCGCTTTACATCGATCTTGAAGGGGAAGTTGTCCCGATCCTTGAAGTACTCGAAAGACCAGCGCACGCTCCTGAGCTCTTCGCCGGTAAGGCCAAAATCTTTTTCCATCTTGGCCATCACCTTGTCGATGTCCTCGCCGTCCAGAACATGTTTTTTGGCCAGTCCGAGGCCGAAGTTACGGCGGACTGCCTTGAAGCTGCCGCCATCATCGCTTTCAGTGTAGCGCCAGCCGCCGCCTTCCTTGGCAAGGGCGAAGAGCCGATCAAGGTCAGCAAAGGCGTCGCTGATTGATGCGTATGCACCGGATTTGATCAGCAGATCAGGCCGGTCAAACATGGCCAGGTTGATGGACACTGCCGCGATTTCGACGCGTTTCAGCAGCGTTGGGTCGTTTGCCACCAGCTTTTTGGCGCGTTCCATGCATTGCCAGGCTTTGATGAAAGCGTCGTCATCTAACCACAGACATTCTTTGGCAAAGCAGCCGGTTTTGAAGTCGGGGTTGCGTCGGATAGCGTCGCAGATGATATCGATATAGCGGATGAATTCCGGGCCGGCCGCGCCGTAGTAGCCATTGGCGAATTCGCGGATCAGTCGGTTCACATCTTCCTTCGGATTCCAGAGCAGCTTGCTGGTCACCCAGACGCGCATGTCAGTCAGATCGCCGGTCGAGCCTGGGCCGTGGCAACCCTGCTCAAAAATGGCGATGGCGCCATGATCGACGAACATCTGCAAGTCTTTGCCGAGGTGGCGCCAGTTTGGCATCGGCTGGTAGAACTTGGCAAAGTCGGTCACATAATTCCAGATGAACAGCTGCGGTGCGACTTTCTTCCAGTTGGCGATATCGGTGCGGAAGGAAGCGTTGTAGTCTGAGTTGAGCGGATGTCCGAACATGCATTCGATAGTGCAGAGGCGGATGATCACATTTTTGCGCGGTTGCACTGTGCCGGGCACTTGGCGCGTGTACTGGTAGGCCAGGGTCTCGACATACATGGTCGGGTTATGCCGCTCCACCGCTGCTGCGACTTCGTTGACAAAGTCCAGCAACAGGTCAGTCTGGTTGCCATTTTGGTCAACAAACGCCTGGCATTTTTCGCACTGGCAATAGCTTATATTGTCATTCTGGGACACGTCAATCATAGCGCCGTCGCCATACGGCGCCAGCTTCTCCAGCACTACTTTGATGAATTCTTTGCGCATCTCCTGATTGGTCAGGCAGAGCTGTCCTTCCCGCTGACCGCCGACGCGGACGCCGTCCCGCAGGCTGTACCATTCCGGATGCTTGTCAAAGTACTTGGCTGCTGGCAGCCAGCGGTCAAAGGTGTGCACAAAGCCGATCAGCACTTCGCGGCCGCCCAGCTCGGGCTTGGAAGCCGTGCAGTTGGTGCGCATCTTGACTGCGAATTCTTGATGCTTGTTGATCAGGTCGTAATACGCATGGCGGCTGAAAAAGGGCGGCGCAAAGCGCTTTGTGTAGGACGGCAGGTAGAATTGCGACGCTTTGGGCCAGTCGGTCACAGCGTGCGTCCAGTAGCGGACGCCGTAGCCGTGCTCCAGCAGTTCATAGACGGCATAGAGAGCGCCGCGCGGTCGCGCCCCAGCCAGGATGTAGTTGTCCTTGTATTTGGCTACGATCATTTCGTCGCGCTTCATTTCTTGCCAATCAACCCCGAGCAACGCCGCAGTCAGGTGCGACTGCCCGATGTAGAACGCATGCGCCGCAGTCTTCTCGTGCACGATGGGGATGTCGACGCCGAAGATTTGGCGCAGGCCGTCTTGTAATTCTTTGGCCGCGTGGTTTTCAGACGGGATGGCGTCAGCTGGCACCACGATTTGACATTGCTCCGGTGCCACCGGGGTAGGGGTCAAGTGTCGGCAGCTTGTTGTCAGACTGGCCAAAAGAACAGTCGCGGCTAGCCCGACGGCGGCCAACATAGAGGGAAGGTTCAGTGATTTTTGCATAGAAGGTCCTTTCTTTGTGTAATGATAAGACGTTCCGATTTTGGTTATTCGGTTTTGACTCAGTGGGTGACATTGATGCGAAGCGGCCGGACGTCACAGCTTCAGCAGTCGGATGGCATTTTCGCGAGCGATTTTCGCGAAGACTTCTTGGCTGATTTTTCCGGTGTCCCGCATTTCGATGAGGAAGTTGGCCAGTTTGCGATGACTGTCCTGGGGCGCGGAGCAGATATCGATGCCATACAGCAGCCGATCCTGGAATTCGGTCATAAAAGCGGCCGCATACTCTGGATCGCGCATCAGGGCATTAGCGCCGCTGCCAGCGGAGAGGTCGCCATAGAGATTTGGGCGGCGACGCATGATTTTCGGCACAGCGCCTTCGACCACTTTGCCGCTCGGATAGCCATTGCGGGCGGCGACCGTGTCAAGCACGCTGATTTCCGCCCAGAAGGTCTGGGAATGGCCGAGCATGACCAGGTTCGGATAGGCTTGCAGGGTTTCTTCCAAGCCGGGCAGGCCGGGTTGGTCGTAAATGCCATAACAGCCGCCCAGGCGATGCCCGATGTGGAACGTCATGGGCAGGCCGACTTTCTCCACGGCCCGGAAAAAGTTGCGCATGTAAGGGTCGAAAAAAGACATGTTGCAAATCACTTCGCCGACGCCCTTGCAGCCAGCTGCCTTGTACTGCTCCAGGACTGCTTCCAATGGCGCCTGCGGGTCATTGCGGATGGCGCGCGGGTGGATGTTGCAGAAAGGAATGAAACGGCCTGGATACTGCTCTGCGGCCTCCAGGATGTCCTCGTTTGCCTGCGGCAGATAGAACTCCGGGCCGATCAGCGGCAGGAGAACTGCTTTTTCTATGTCGGCGCGGTCATAAAATTCGATGAGTTGGGCGGGGGTCGGCCAGGGTTTGGCGCTGGGAATCTGCAAAAAGGGTCGACGATACGCATGCGCATGGATGTCGATGAACATGTAAGCTCCTGAAAATAAGGTTGATAGTGCGCCAACCGTAGATAGACCGTGCGGCGGCAAAGGAAAAAGGTAAAACAAGTCCTCTTTCAATCTATCCCGTTGCTATGATTTGTAAACCCACGGGGAGGAGAATTGACATGGATAAATGTCCACTACCCCGCAGTCCACTACCCCGCAGTCCACTACCCCGCAGTCCATTAACGTCCACTTCTGTCCACGTCCACTTCCACTAATGTCCACTCAAGTCCACAGTCCATCGTCTACTAATGTCCATCAAAGTCCACTAACGTCCATTGTCCATTGTCCCCTAATTCTGCCGTTCCAGCAGGATCATTTTGGCGCGCCATTGCAAATGCATATTTTGGGTCAGGGCGACTGTCAGGCCGTTGGTCATCAGCTCTGCGCCGGTGTAGTTTTTCTGATCGACGCAATAGGTGGCTTCTGGGTTCAGGCCGACTGGTCGGAGCGTGCGCTCCGACACTGCGTCCGCCGGATGGTAAAACACTTCGATGATGGCTTCGCCGTCATGTTCAAGTTCAATTACCTTGAAGCGCTCGTCATCCTCAAGCCAGTGTCCGGCTGCTTGCGCCATCCATTCGCGTTTGCGCTTGAACAGGGCGATATAGCGTGCCACCAGCTTCCGGTTGTCTGGGCTAAGGCTGGCGAGGTCGCCGGTAAAAGCGTACATGCCGCCAGTGAAATTGGCAATCAGGACAGACTCCAGGTCCGCGAATTGATATTCTTCCCAAGTGGCTTCCTGCGGGACGACGAGGGCAGGGCGGGCCTTATCAAAGAATGGGATGCCTTCCTGCCATTCGCAAACAGCTGTCCAACGCATGATGCGTCCCGGCACGGCGCGGTGCCAGAGTCCGCGCAGAGTGCCGAACATGGTCCAGGGATTGACGTTGTCACTGGGGAAAAGGACATCGAAGTGACGCAGTGACTCAAGGTCGGTGCGGAGAGCGCCGCTGGCGCAATTTTCGAGAATGAAGTCAGGGTGTCGTTTTCGGATGCGGTCGATGATGGAATAGAAGGTTTTTTGATAGTTGTACAGTTCGCAGCCGGATTCATCAGCGCCCAATCCGGCGTTCATGTCTGTTTTCATGTAGCCCAGCTTATAGGCGTCGATCAGCCGTTCGATTTCGTTTTTGAAATAGGCGGCGGCAGCGGGCAGCTCAAGCCTGAACCGCATATAGCCAGTCTCGGGAACGAAAGCAAACCATTCCGGATGCTCTTGGACGACAGGCACGCTCGGATGCAGGCGCTCCGGCTCCATCCAAATGCCAAAGACCAGGCCAGCGGCTCGAACGCGGTCGGAAAAGTCCTTCATCTTGCCGTGAAATGCTTGTTTCGTCTTTTCCCGCCAGTCGCCGACACAGCTAGACCAGCCGGGGCTGTCACCGCCAAACCAGCCGGCGTCGACGATAAATGCCTCACAGCCGACTTCCTTGGCAGCGGCCAGGCCGTCCAGCAGATGCGCCACATTCAGGCGGTCAAAGCGGTCAAACCAGGTATTGAAGGCCACCGGGAGTTGACGCCGGGACAGCTGCGGGTCTTTCAATAGATACCGATGCAAATCGCCGGTTGATTCGTCAAAATCGGCAAATTGCTGGATCAACACCTCAGGCAGCTCCCATTGTTCGCCGGGGCGCAGGGTGAAGGCAAGCTCTTCGTCAGAGATTCCGAGGTCAACGGCCAGCGGCGGCACCGGATTGCTTTTCACCAGCAATTGAAGTCGAATCCGCCAGTTGCCAAGGGGATAGACGTGAAAAGCCAAGCCGTCGCGCCGTCCGATCCGTCGAACCGCGCAGAATGGGGTGTTGCCCTCGGTAGTTCTCCCGGAAAGATGTCCCAGCAGGACGCCATGGCCATTCAACGGCGCCCAACGCCCGTAGTCCTCCTGGCTCCAGCGGTTGTACTGCGAGCAAAATTCGTAAGGGCCGGGCGGCAGGAGAACTCGGATAAACGCACGGTGGAAGACCAGCGGCGCGGTGGAGCAATTGCGCAGCGTGGCTTTGATACGGCGGAAATTGCCGTCTGCCAGCGTTGACCAGCTGACGTCAAAGAGCCCGTTGCTTTCCGCCTTGGGGTCGATGTTCCAGGTTTTCCCGTTGCAAAAGCCGTAGAAAGAGATTTTCTCCATGATGTTGCCCTTGGGAGTGATATGGTTATCCAGTCCACCAACGTCGGCTCACGGCGCTGGCTTGGGGCGGTGGGCGATGACCCGGCATTCCATGCTGCGCAGGAAAAGATGGACAGCGCCGTCAACGACGGTCAGCTCTTTGCCGGAAAGCAGGTCGACGACCTCGAAGCCGGGGCGCGGTTCGATGGCGAGCATCGGCCCTTGCACAGTATGGCCGACGCCGTTGAGAATCGTCCAGGCCGTCTCTTCACCATGACGGAAGCGATTGGCGTAGACGTTGCGCCGCAGGGTGGGAACTAATGGCGTCATGTCCGGCGAATCGAATAGAGCCGCATGACGGCGCAGCATGGCCAGGATTTCGTCAGTATAAGCAGGGCCGGGGCTGAATGTAGCCGTGGCATTCCAGAGCATGAACGCCGGCGCGTCTGGCGTGGGCGGCCGGTCAATTTCAAATGTGCGGCAGGAAGGGAAGTAAAACCGGAACAGATTGATTGGCGCCGGGCGCAGCGCATTGATCCGTCGGAGGTCATAGACGATTGCTCCATCCAGGGCGGCGGACATGCAGTCGTGGCCGGGAAATTCCGTAGTCAGGACAAGGCCTGGCCGCACCTCGTCTATGGCCTTGCGGACTTGTCGGCAGTTGCGGGACAGGGCTTGCAGCCAGGCATTGTGTCCGGGTTCAGCGAATATATGCTGATGATGCGGGCTTTCGCAGACGTAGCCGCGGTGGCCGTATTCATCCAGGCGGATGCCGTCAATGCCGGTTTCGCGGCAGACTCTGGCCATGGTCTTGGCCACCCATTCCGAATACCACTCCGTATCCAGGCACATGTTGTAACTAAAATATGAGCCGACGTAGCCGGGCGGCGTCCGGTCGCACTTGTGGCCTCCGTCCCAGCGCGGGTTCATGACGCCGTATTTCGGGCCGTATTCGCTGCCAATTTTTGTTGTTGAGCAGGCCAGAATCGGGTCAGTGTAGAACATCGGCACTTGGCCGGCGTCCTTCATTTTCTGGATATGCGCGCGCAGGGCTGGCAGTCCGCCCCAGTCCGGATTGTAGCCGTCGTAGTCGCCGCGGTTGAGGTTGTATGCCGGCCGGTCAGTCCCCGGGTAGTTTTGGAAATATGACTTGTAGCGGTTGTACCTGGCGTCGCCGATTACGTCCTTAAGCTGTTCCATGGGAATGCCCCACGGCCCCACGAAGCTCCAGGTCCACCAGGACATCAATTCCGGGACATCCCAGCGCGGATTGACGTAGCTATCGACGTAGGCGCCATCCCTGAACATGGCTGAATAGGTGGCGTTCCAGCCGATTGGAAAGACGGTCCAGCGGCCAGTCAGGCGGGACGGGAAGGGCTGGCGCGGCCAGGTCTGATTCGACCAGCGGGCATAGCGCTCCATGGCGGCGTGCCAGTCGCCAGCATGAGCGCCAAGGCGCACGGTCGGCGCGGCAAACGACGCACCAGGCGCGCGGTCGCGGCGAAGGTAGCCGAAGCACAAATCAATGCCGTCCGAGCCGTCCAGCGCTGTCCGCCAAAGCATTTCCGGCGCCAGGTGTCCACCTCCGGCGTTGTCTACTGAGCAGTCGTTTTGTGCAGTCACGCCCTTGCGCAGTTCGATTGTTTTGTAGAGTGCGGTCGGGTCATCAGCTCGTACGTAGACGCCACCGCCGCGCGAGGGGCTGAACAGGTCAATCATCTGCCACCAGGCGGAATTTTCGCCATAGCTGGTGCGCAGGCGGCTATTCATGGAGGCGATTATGCCGCCGCCCCACGGGAACAGGTAGTAGTCATCAGCCGATTGTTCGGAAAGTCGCAGACCAGCCAGATGCGGGAAAGCCAGGTGGAAACGCACTGGTTCGGCAGCGTCTTCGGCATTGCGGACCAGGCAGTTGAATTCGAGTTCGTCATCGGCCAACCGGGCTGAGAAGACGACTTCGAGTCCAGGCGTTGGCATTGCCAAAGTGACGGCAAAGCCGTCTGCGCGTGGGGTGACTTCCCGCACTTTCCCGTCACGGCAGCCGTACACGGCTTCGCCGACCTGGAGCCGAAAAAGGTGGGTCAAGGCCGGTTCAGCCAGGATATCGGCATCGATGTCAGCGGCATGCAGTGATTCCAGTTCAAAGACAGGTGCAAAGCGGAATCTGGCGCGCAGGCAGTTATTTTGCAGCAGCGCCTGGCGTTGGTTGACTTCGGCTTTGGGCGGCGTTGTCCAGCGCTGGCCGACTGGCGCGGCTATGGCTGGACACATATCTTGGGGCGGCGTCGGCAGCGTCACTGGCAAGCCGTATTCAACTGTCAGGCTTTGCAATGAAGCTGCGTTTTGAATCAGCAGGGCGTCCACGTCGCGCCGGTCTGGGGGGAGTTCATAGACGCCTGGAGTCACCATCTGCAAGGACGCCTTTTGTTTTGCTTGCAGACGCCATTCCGGGGCAGCGTGGTCAGCTGGCTGAAGGCTGATGCGCACGGGTCGGCTTTGGTCCCAGGCGCCGGTCAGCGGCTCCAGGCGCAGGACGTCGTTCTCCAGGCCCAGGTATGCTGCCAGGCCGCCGGGATCGGTCAGTCCGGCAGGCGTCCATTGCAGTTGTCCTTGCAGAGGCTGGGAGGCGACCAGCAGGCGGATCATGTATTCGCCCTTGGCCTGGATAAAGTTCAGCTCTTCAGAGGTCCAGGTTTGCCCGCCGTCGCGGCTGAGGAAGCTGCTGGTTGTCGGCACGGTGTTGTCAATACCCGGGTAGATGTAGTCATCGGCCTTGTCTTTGCCTGGCGGGAGGACTTTTCGAAAAACCACTTCCATGCGGTCGCCCTGGATAGATGTCAGCGGCAGGTCGAAATCAATCCAGGCCATTTGCAGTTTGTCTTTCTGGGCGGCGCGTCCGGCGAAGCGTGGGTCAGCAGTCTGATATGCCTGTGGCTGGCCGTTGACGACCACCTCGAGGCTCTCGTCAAGCCGGTTGGCGGCGCCCTCTGCCCAGCTGTAGTCCTGGATAGCGAAGTAGACTTGCAGCCGGGCAGCCTGGGCTGCGGCTTTCACTGCCGCTGGCAGCTGGTTCAAGTCAAAAATTTTGCGAGTTTGGTACTCAGTGCTATTTTGATGCGCAACGCCTTGCGACCATCCTGCCCAGTTGCCGTTGTCATTGCGCAAAACCCAAACGCCCTCTCGCGGCGTGTCAATGACCCAGGCAGCGCTGATGAGCGGCAGCGCTGACAGCAACAGCAAAAGGAGACTGCGGCAGGCGTTGACTCTTACATTGGACGGCTTCATGGCTGTGCTCCTCTGGTTTGAAGATGGTGACTTTGGGGTGGACTTAACCGAGTCTATATAATCATATAATAATCCCCCAACGACAATTTGCTTCCCCGGGTTGGTGCAGTTTCTATTGTTTGCCTGTGGACGATAGTAGCACGAAAAAAACCATGGAAGTGGCTTTGCCTGCGAGAATGCATCGCACTTTCCATGAATTTTTTCGTGCTACTCCTGCTTCTCCCTCATCATACTCTGCGCTTAGTTCTGTCCCATTTGGAAAAAATGTCGGAATTATTGGATGGTGCGGATGCTGTTCCCGTAGGTAATTGTCGGCAGCAGGACTTCGCCGATTCCGGGCAGTCCGGCGAGCATGCAGTCCAGAGTTTGGAAAATGCGACGCCCCAATTCCTCAAGAGGCTGGTTGAGAGCGATGATCTGCTCACCGTGTGCGCCGCCTACGCGGTCAAAGGCGACTACTGAGATGTCATCGGGGATGTTTTTGCCATGCTTGCGCAATAGATCAAGCGTACTTTTATGAAATGTCTCCCCGGCGATGAAAAGGGCAGTCAAGTCAGGGTTGCTCTTCAAGAAATCCCGGATTTTCCGGCGGCATTTGCTGGCATCTCGAATTTGGCAGACCCATTTGCGCTCCGGGGTGAGTCCTGCTGCGGAAAAGGCGTCGGAGTAGCCGCGGTAGCGTTCCTGGGCGTAACGCCAGTTGGCATCCAGTGCCATGGTAATGCAGCCGATGCGGCGGTGTCCATTTTGAATCAGGCGGGTCACCAGATCGCGCGTGCCATAATACTGGTCAATGCACACGCAGGGGATGTCCTCGCCAAAAATCTGCCGGTTGAAAACGACTACTGGCAGGTTGCTGGCTTTCAAAAGTCGCAGCTGTTCGAGATATTTGCTTTGAAATTCGGTGATGATCAAGGCATCCAAGGGAGGGTTTTGCAACTTTCCTTGCAGCAGAAGGGAGACTTCATCCTCCTCTAGCCGTACCATTTCAAAACCGTACATGGCGGCGCCTTCCTTCAGCCCTTGATTCGTGCGAACATAAAAATCAGACAGGGAAGGCGATTTTCGCAGGTCTGGGTTTTGCAGAGACAACATGCCGACGCGGCGCAACCGTTTCTCCGGTTGGCTGACAAACCATCCGCTGCCAGGAATGCTGCGCAACACCCCTTCCCTTTCGAGGCGAAGCAGGGCGTTACGCGCCGTATTGCGATGAATGCCGCAACGTCGGCTGAACTCATTCTCCGAAGGAAGGCGCTGCCCAGGCAAAAGCTTCCCCCGGCGAATGGAATCCTCCACCCAGTTTTTTAACTGCAAGTAAATCGGCTCAGGGGCATTTCTGTCAATGATTTTATGCATAAGAAACCTGTCTAAGCTTGTACATCAAGTTTTAGCTTACTGCAAAAATGAAAAATATCAAAAAAAACGTGTAAAAATTTTGAGATAAGCAGAAATTTTCCGTGTTTTCAGTGTTTTCTATGGACAAAAAAATAGTTTTACCGCACTAGCTTACTCCGTAAAAAGTACAATCTTTTGATTTTTTCGTCGTTTTTTTTTATTTGACAAGCTTGTTTTTTCGGTTTATACTTACGGGTAATAGGCATGAGCAGATTTGTAATTGACGTGGCTAATGAAAGGGATATTTCATGAAACAGAGATTTACCTTGATAGAACTGCTGGTAGTCATAGCCATTATTGCGATCTTAGCCTCCATGTTATTGCCGGCTTTGAGCAAAGCCCGCGAAAAGGCTCGGGCCATTTCCTGCATAAGCAATTTGAAGCAGATAGGACTCTCCGCTTTCAACTATAGTAGTGATTTCGATGATTACACAATTCCTTACAGAGGCAACGGCAATCAAGTTTACTATATCTGGTTTATAGGGCAGTATTGCGGAGACAGTGCTGTCTTCAACTGTCCAGCGTGTGAAAATTTGGCCAAAAAATGTGTGCCGGCTTCTTCCACTCCACCCCGGTACGGAATAAACATGTACAATACTGCCACCAAAGGCGTGACTTACCAACCTCAAGCCTCGCGTCCTGCTGGATATGAGCAGGTTTCAGCTAAGATAAACGAAATCAAATATCCAACCGAAACCATTTACTTTACGGATGTTGTAAATACAAGTGGCACCACGGCAAGCGGTGCAAACTATACAATTCCGTATTACAGCGCCACCGCCTCGCCCCCATATTTTGCCAGCGCCAGGCACGGTTCCGCCATCAATATCCTATGGTGCGATGGGCATGCAACGAGCCTAAAGGTAGCGAACATAGCAAATCCATGGCAAAGTGGCTTGACACACGCTAATGGAGTCAATACAGGCAAAACGTACTGGACACTTACAGGTACGCGTCCATAACTGTAATGAGCGGTTGCGTTTTTTCCAGAATGTTCAACATGGCAAATTTTTACACCAAAAGAGCAATAATGAAATTTCTTCCTTTTTTTCTGATTCCACTTATGTGTGTTGCCGAATTACCAAAACCATTATGTCCAATTCCGGCCAAGGCAACCTATTTTGCAGTTGGTGCAGGGCAGCCATTTGAAACTAGTTTTGAGGAACAAGCTCCAGAAAATGTGGAAGAAAATCCGCACAGTGGAAAGCAATGCTACAAATTTCAGGGGGACGGCAAATATTCGTACAGGAAATTCATCCTCGCCCTTGAACCCGAGGCGAGCTATGAAGTGACGATGATGGTGCGCAAGATGGAGTTCTCCGCAACAGTAAATGAGAAAGAGGAAATATTTAAACCTGAATATACGACACTCCTGCGTAAGCACAAAGGCGTTGTCGAATACCTATCAAGAATGACTGGGGCAACTGTGGATGCGGAAATACGCACGCAAGTGGAATATGATGGTATGATGCGCATTGATTTTACAATCATACCGCGCGGTTGTGTTGCTTTGAATCATTTCAACTATAAAATAACTATGGACAATGCCCAGGCTAAATACCTTCATTATACAGGTTCGCGTGACAGTGGAATGTCCCTAAACGTACAAAAATCAAGTTTTACAATGGCAATTCCGAAGCAGGAGGGGCTTGTGTGGGAAAGTCCATTCAAGTTGCTGGTATGGTTGGGAAGCGAGGACAAGGGCTTCCTCTGGTTCGCATGCTCGGAAAAGGAATGGAGCCCCCTCAGCAGAGAAAAGCGTCCAGACGCGCTAAAGGTCGTTCGCGGCAATGCCGGCACATCATTGCAAATCACACCTGTTTCAGTTGAATTACTGATTGCCAGACCAACCACTTAGACTTTTGGGCTGATGGCCACACCTGCGCGCCCAAAGCCAAAAGGCTGGCGAGGAAACAGCATGAACTATGACTATTTTGCGGCAGATGCAGAAAAATATTGCGGACAAAAAGTAAAAGTGATTTATAGCAGCGCCAGTTATGACTATTTACCACCTGCCTCCCCAAACAAGGCGCGCGTTGGCTTCTACCCTAGAATCTATGACGAGGCAATCTACAAGGAGCGCATTGCAAGGGAGCATGCCAAAGGTCGACTCTTTGGAATCTACATAGACCCGATACTTTGCAACCTAGGCGTTTATAAAGAACTAGGAAAATACAGGGCGGTAACCTGGAATCCAGTGACCGACAATGCGGAAGCACAAAATTCCTCGAATGACTCTGAGTTCCTGTGGCAGGCGCCTGAAGTCAAGGAATACTTTAACGAATGGACAAAACTTCCTGTTTCCACGGCGCCTTATGGCTCGAATCGCGGCGAGCGCCAATTTCAGCCTGGGTTGGGCAGCAGATACGCTGACTTCTTTTGCTTCCTGATGGAACAGCACGCGAAATGCGGTGTCGATGGAGTCGCAAACCTCGACGAGTGGGGGCCAACGGCTGATTGCAACCTTATGCACGATGCTGGGTGGCTGGGGCGCGACGGCAAGGTGTATCCGGAATACGATTGGTGGGCACGCAGAGACCTTATGAAGCGTCTTTGCGCGGTTTTCCTGAAAGAACGCGGGAAGATGCCCATAATGTATGTGCATACTGCGGCGACAATGGTTTTGCCCTCGGCCAGTTTCTGTGAGGCCTGCCTCACCGGGGAATTATGGAATACTGCATACTATCGAAGCCCGGGCGTTTACGACAAGTACGGCGTAAACAAGGAGAAAATCCTGCAAAGCCTGAATGATGGCGGGGCTGATTTCTTGTACTGGGCTGCGCCGCCAGAGCGTTGGGTAATAGAATCAGGCACGCCATTTGGCTGGTACTGCCAGATGATGGCCAATCTCACCAAGAGTTCAGACTTGTCAAAGGAATACAGCGACAGCGATGAGTCCACCCGTGACTATGTGATGATGTGTCTGCTGCATGATAATTTGATTTATCCGATTTTCTGCAAGCCGCAGATGGCCTGGAAGGCAATCAAGGTCAAGCAGGATTTTGGCATTGCCGACGATGCAGTCGAATATTTCCCGTACTATGGCAAAAAAATCCCTGTAAAGGCCGCGAATGGCAAGGAAATTTACGCAGTTTCCTACAAAAATGGCAAAAAATGGCTTGCTATCGTCGGAAATGCCAGCCTCGAAAATCAGGAGATTTTACTAAATCTTAATAGCGATTACATCCAATCGGCATCCAGTATAACGGATGCGGAATCAGGGGAAATTCTGTCACTCGCAAGCGGAGAGGTGAAAATATCTGTTCCACGCAGAGATTACAGAATGCTTCTCATAAATGAGTAGCACGAGATAGTCGAACAAAGGAGAAAAACAACAATGAAATCCATCGTAATAGCTATGTTTACCTTTGCAATGTCTCTTGCTGCCTACGAATATACTTTGAATGTAGGTGACTATAAAATTAAAATGACAGAAACTGGAAAGCATAGCATCCGCAGCATTGACTACAAAGGCTACCTGCTTTGCCCGGCATCAGGTTGGAATGGCAACGTCCTTGTACCTGCCACAGGCGGAACATACATAGGTGCAGGCCATACTGAGGGTGGCGTCGAGCTTATCAAGGAACTCAAAGTAGAAGTTGACGGAAAGGATGAACAGCCAGCCGCGAACGCTGTGTTCGCTGGAGAAAACATTGTAATTGAAAAAGTCTCGCAATTGGACAAGCTGCTCGTTAGAGTTCGCCTCACATTTACAAAAGATGGTATTGTCGAACAAAAGAAATTTATTGCAACTGATACACAAAATGTTTTTAACTTTTATATCTTTCAATACAGCTGGGATAAGATGTTTTCACATTGGTTTGCCATGACAGGCGATGGGCGGGAACTTTCAGGCGAATTTACGCATGAAAAAGTTCAATGGCATCTAAACAGCGACATCAAGTGGCTTGCTGAATACAATGCCACAACCCAAAAAGGAGTCTTTTGCTTTTTTCCAAAAGTGATTCCTGGCCAGAGCCGTAAATCCACAATCTGGGAAGTACCCAAGTCATATAACAAATATTACCTGTTCTTGAAACTTCCGCAGGTATTACCTAGTGGCTATGCTTCGGAAGAATTTACTATGCTGATCCGTGGCTTTGAAGCCGCTTCTGTCGAACAGGTTCCTGCCATTCTGAAGACGGAAAACGAAAAAGCAGAAACATACGCTGTTATTCCTATCAGAGAGGTAAAATAACCACGAAAGCCACCAAGAATGGGTTGTGGGCATAAGCCCATAACCCATTTTTTTTCCACGAAAAACCTTGGATAGGCTACCGTTCACAACCTATGTTCTGCCAATCTGCAAAATCTTGTGTTGAATACCCGCATGCCTTTATGTTGTCTTTGAGCCGTAGCGGCGTTTATGTCTCGTCCTTTCAGGACTCCGAATGATATCCCATCTCACCCAGGGCGACGCCGGCCCTGGCGGGTCGGTATGTCGCGCCCGGTTGGGGCTTTTGTCGCTCCGCGACTTATGGCAAAATCTCCCTTTCTGTCACAAGTTCTCGCTCATTAACCAAAATTTCGTACATTACCTAAATTTTCATTGACTCGGCTGTTCAGCGCAACGCGACAAACGATGGCTTCCAGAGTCCGCCGGCGCCAGAACGGTTGATTACCTTGATGACAACATCGTTGTCAGCCTCGAATTTCACCCATTGAGTGACATCGATTTCAAAGGGATTTTTCCAGCTGTTTGGGTCGCGCGCGGCGTCATAGACGAGGCTCCCTGCCAGCTGGCCATTGACCCAGACCTTGCAGCTTTCGTCAATCGCGCCCAGGAACAGGGAAACGCTCTTGCCTTTTTTCGCCCCCAGCCGGAAGCTGGTTCGATACCAGGCATTCACGTAGTTGCGATGGCCCTGGAGCTCCAGCGACCGCCAGGTTGAGACTGGTTGCCAGTCCGAAGCGTCGAAATCTTTTCGCATATAGCCGGCTGCCTCGCCTTTGTCCTGCGGATCACGCTTGAGTTTCCAGGTTTCCGGCAATTCCAGGACGGCCAGGGCCTTTTCCGGCCGACGTATCTTGGCGCTCAGGTTGGCTTCCCAGCATCGTTCCGACCGCAGCAGGTTGCTTTTCCGGATTAGGTGCGTGGGCAGGGACTCGCGATAGTCGCGCAGAGCCGCGACTGCGGCGTCGCATTCTGCTGTCGGTGTCTTGGGGTTCATGACTAGGGCAGAACAGCGCACTGAGGTAATCGCGTGCTCCAGGCCTTGGCGCAGGAACCGCAGCTTGGCGAGGGCGGCCGCATCATTGCTTTGCGCTAGGGTCGCCAGGCCGCGGTCAAGGATGGCGATGCCTTGTTCCAGGACGGCGGGCGGGAAGATTTCATGCGCATACAGGCCGTAGTTGAAGCCGTGGGCATACCAGTTGGCGACGCTGTCCTCGTAGACTTTGTTGATCCGGTCGCAATTTTCCTTCATGTAGCGATGATAGAAGTCAGTGTATTCGGCTACTGTCGATGCCGCGCTGCCAAAGCCTTCCAGGTATTCCTGTCGGATTTGCTCTGCGGTCAGACTGGGGTCGACCGCGATTCTGCCCATGGCATACAGGTTCAGGCTCTGGGTGCCGAACATGCCGGAAGGGCCGTCGACATCAAGGCCGACAATCTGCAATTCCTGGAGCAGGTACTTGAACTCGTCAATATATTCGTCATACCAGATTTCCGGCATGCAGTAGCCGCCCAGGAAGTAGTTTGGCCGCAGCCCGAAAATAGCGTCGGTCGCCTTCCAGGCCTGGTATTCTTGGCGGAGCCATTCGGTGTGCGCTTTAGTGCGCGGGAATGGGATGTCCGGCACCAGGTCGCAGAAGCAGCCGGGGTTGAGCTTGATTGAGCGCGGCGCGAAGAAATACGTCTGATAGGCATAGAATCCGACCATGGCTGCGGGGTCGAAGCGAGCGGCTTTCTCCTGCACAGCGCGGTAGAAATGAGCATACCGCTCGCCAACATTGCGGCGGGCAGCGTAGCGTCCGGTCGGCCCGCGCTCATCCGGCCCGTCCCAGGCCAGGCAATTCGGGCACTGGCAGCGGTTCTGATTGTCGTTCTCCTTGACGTTAATCAGCAGCCGCTGGCCGGGAGCCTTCTGCTGTTCCTCGTGCCAAAGGCGTACTACTTCGTCTTGGAATTCAGGATTGCTGATGCACATGTTGTAGGACGGAGTGACTTTGCGTTTCCCGTTGATTAGGCAGAACCAGTCCGGATGATCCTTGGCGTAGGTCAGATGCCATCTTTCAAAGGCATGGCCGCCTCTGCCAGCAAACCGGAACGCGCCGCCCGTGTAGTAGTGCAGCACCCGGCGGCCCCAGCGGAATTTTTCCGGGCGGTCGGGCTCGTTGGACATGCGGTAAGTGCGTGCGCCCTGGTAACGCAATGCCGGCGTGTAGTCGCGGTTTAGAGAATCGCTCAAGACGACCACCTTGTGCTGAGGGATGAATTCGCCGTCTTTTCCGGGATAGACCCAGCGCACGCCGAGGGAATGCATCAGGTAATCGGTGACGCCGAACAGCGTCCCCGCAGCCGTCTGGGTTGATGTCTCCGGCCCTTGGCCGTCTTGGCCGCGGATGAACAGGAAGCCATCCCGGAAGCGGATTTTGTAGGAGCAGGCCGGCGCCTCGCCGAGGTTAAGCCATGATTCGGCCCGGCGGACAGCGCCTAGGCAGTAGCCGCCATCCAGCGCTGCCGCCTCAGGAGAATCCTCGCTGACAATCGGCAACAGCGCACCGGTCGCGGCTTGGAGATGATACTGCAACTCGTCAGCCGCAGTTTTTTCGACGCTGTTGGCCGCTGCCGGCACCACGATTCCTTTTTTCTCGCTGCGACCATCGCGGATGATCTCCTGGGCCGGGAGCATAGCCGCCGCAATCAACAAAAAGCAACCAAGGAAAGAAGCATGATGACGGGTTTTCATGGCAGAGAGAACCTTTGGGGATATGGATGGGATGACGAGCGGAGCTTTTCGTTTAGGCTATGTAATCATATAATAATCCCCCATCGGCAATTTGCTTCCCCGGGATGGTACAGTTTTCGTTGTTTGCCAGTGGACATGGTGGACGGTCTGGACGGCGGCTACCGCATGTAATCGCCCCTTACGAATTATGAATTATGAATTATGAATTATGAATTATGAAATGCGCCTCAGCATTCAGCATTCAACATTCA
>JAAZKI010000186.1 GCA_012799905.1 Lentisphaerota bacterium
AGGGGCGAGGGGCTGAATGCTGAATGTTGAATGCTGAATGTTGAATGCTGAATGTTGAATGCTGAGGTGCATTTCACAATTCACAATTCACAATTCATAATTCATAATTCGTTAGAGGCGAGGGGCGTGGGGCTGAATGCTGAATGTTGAATGCTGAGGTGCATTTCACAATTCACAATTCATAATTCATAATTCATAATTCGTTAGGGGCGAGGGGGGCGCTACAGCATTCAGGACGCTTGGGACTGGAGTCAGTCAGGAAACTCAAAAAAAATAGCGATCGCCTTTGCCGGGAACGATTCGGCGCCGCCGTTTCATAGAAACGACATGCTTCATTACAACATCAGGCGATCGCTAACCTGAGCTAAGGTAGCATAATCAAGACGGCGATTCAAGGCAAGACGTTAAAAAAATAGCGGCTGCCCTTGTCGGCAACGATCCGACACCAACGTCCACTGCGTCCACTGTTGCGGTGCGGGCAAAAGCCCTGAAGAGGCGAGGGGCGTGGGGCTGAATGCTGAATGCTGAATGCTGAATGCTGAATGTTGAATGCTGAGGCGCATTTCATAATTCATAATTCGTAATTCATAATTCGCAAGGGGCGAGCTGCTGCAAATCCGGAAAAAAGTCAGTTTATGCTTCTTGGTGCGCCCAGGTTACATTTGTGCGAGTTTTGGGTCAGAAGTTCGTTGCGTTTTGTCTGATGCAGCGCATCTTTTTTGCTTTTTCTCGCGCGCGTACATATATTACAGAATAATCCCCGAAAAACTTCTCCAATGGGCTCTTTTTTGCAGGTTATCCGGGCTTTGAGCTGAATCAATAATTGCCATGACTCGACCGTTTTTTTGTTGCGAGCCATGGGAGTTCCATGACCGTTTGTCACCACACTCTTTTATTGAGGGAGTTGCTATGAGTTTCCGGAATGTCTTGTTCACCTGCACTATTGCTGTTTTACTCACCACCCTGACTCTGCGCGCGGCGCTACAAGACGCCTGGCCGCAATTCGTCCCTGCTGATCAGCAGACGACGATTACGATGGTCTTCACGGAAGCCGAGAAGTTGCCTAAGCCTGAGGAGCTGACCCTGCAATACGCCTGCAATGACGCCCTCGCTGCCGATGGCCGGCAGCTTGGCTGGGGACAATATGAGAAAGCGCCCTTTGAACTCAAGGGCGACACGCTCACCACTACGGTGAATTTCCGCGGCGAGACCGAGCACACCCTGCGGCTGGTGTCGCCCCATGACAAACACGGCATGAAGAGGCCAGTCGTGCATGGCACCTTCAAGCTCTACTCACTGAAACCAGACTTCTTTGCGCTGCGCCCCTATAAGTGCGATATGCATATGCACAGCAAGTTCTCTGACGGCCGCAAAGATGAGACGCCGTCGCACATGATCGCGACCTGCCGCAAGCTCGGCCTTGACTTTGCCATCGTCACTGACCATCGCTGCCATGCCGGCTCGCAGGAATCCATCAGCACCTTTGCCAAGCTGCCCACTGATATGCGCTGCTTCACCGGCGAAGAAATCCACAGCCCTGGCAATGGCGTGCATATCCTCGGACTTGGCACCAGCTCCGGCCTCACCGAGTGGTTTACCGAAAAGCGCGCTGAATACGATGCGGCTGTCGCTGCCGAAAAAGCCCGCATCGATCCGAAGGAATTGCCGGAAAACCTCCATTATCAGGCAGCTGCCAGCGTGGTTGTGTGGAATAAAATCCGTGAACTCGGCGGCATAGCAGTGTACTGCCATCCCTATTGGAGGCCTTCGGATCGCCAGTATATCCCGGCGGCACTCTCCGACTACCTGCTGCAAAAAGGCCAGTTTGACGCTTTTGAAGTCCTTAATGGCGGCAGCAGCGACTTGGGCATTCTCCATTATCACGAATTGCGCGCCCAAGGTCGGGCCTGGCCTGGCATCGGCATCACTGATGCGCACGCATCAGCCAATCTCGGCAGAGCCTACACGCTGATTTTGTCGGAATCCCTGTCTTTCAGCGACATTGCCGCCAATATCCGCAAAGGCAACTGCATCGCCGTCGAGGTCGACCACAGAACCAATCAGCATCGCGCCCACGGCGATTTCCGCCTGGGGCGCTTCGCCATCTTCCTCTTTACTCACTACTATCCAAAGCACCATGACAAGCTTTGCGCTGAGGAAGGCGAATTGCTGGTCAAAGCCGTTGCTGGCGACGCTGCCGCTGTTGAAGCCCTCAAGCCCTTGCAAGGACGTGTGCCCGCACTTTTTGACAAATATTGGGCGAAGTAAGAAGAAAAGCGTCCAGCGGAAGAGCTGAAGAATACATTAAACTGCCAAGACGCCAGGGGCGCCAAGATTTTTTCTTGGCGCCCCTGGTGTTTTTTTGGCGTTAGTCCTTTTGCCCGTAAGCGGTCACTCATTGATAACGGTCATCCCGACAGCACGTTTCCAGCGCTAACTGTAGTGCCTTTACAAGGCACTACTTTCGGGCACGTCCGTCCCCAGGCTAAAGCCTGGGGTTAAGCATGGTTAAGCGCCTACGGCGCAAAAAGATGTGGACGGTGTGGACAGGTGGCCAGCGTAGTCCAAACTCACTCTCGCCCCTCGCCCCTCGCCCCTCGCCCCTTTCCTGACTCCGCTGTGCGCCAGAATCTTGAGTATCAATGAGTGACCGATTACCTTTTGCCCGGCTGGTTTTTCTCTCTCCAGCTTGTATGTCCTGAGGAAGACGGTTACTTTAATTAAGCACAATCGCTGTTGCGACGTCCTTATTGTCCTGACATTGTAAAACCGGGAGAAGGAAAATGTATTCTCTGGAATTGCTTAAGTCCATGCTTCAGGAGAAAAGCGCTGTCAAGCCTTTCTCTTTTCTTTACGACGGCAAGCCAGCTGACCTCGCTGATATACCCTGTCAAATGATTCGTGAGGACGACGAACACTACAAACTCGTTTATGATTTCATCCCCAGCAAGGTCAGGATAATTTTAGATATCATTGAATACGAATATTATCCTGTCATTGAGTATACCCCCTATCTCGAAAATGCCGGCAATGAGCCTTCCGGCATAATTTCCGATTTTCTGGCGCTGGACATCGAAGCTGAGGACCCGCTGACCTTTGGAGAGCAGAAACTCAAGAACAACGAGTATTTTATCAGCGGGCGCATTTCGGTGCGCTACAACCTCGGCTCCAAGGCTTCCGGGGTTGATTTTCTGCCGCAAAGGCGAGGCCTCTTCAGCCGCCCTGGCGTCAATAAGCTGGAGCTGGAGTGTCAAGGTGCATGGTGTTCCACCGATTATCTTCCTTTCTTCGGAGTCGATGCCGACACCATGAATGGAGTCAATATCGGAATCGGATGGAGTGGAGGATGGAAGTTTTCCGTGGAAAAGGAGGCCGGCGCCCTCAGCATGAATGGCGGCAAGAAAAGCCGCATTCGCGGTGGCATGAAGCGCTCTCATTTCCGTCTGCTGCCTGGGGAAAAACTGATGCAGCCTGGAATATTGCTGCATTTCAGAGAAAATACGAGCATTCGTAATGGCCAGAATGAATTCCGTCGTTTTATGATTGAGCATCATGCGCCGCGCGACAGCCGCGGCGAGCTTCTGAAGCCGCCGATCTGCTTCTGCACCTGGGGCGGTTTTGAATCAGAACATCAGATTAAGCTTTGTCAGCTGATTAAAGAAAATCATCTTCCCTACGAATCTCTTTGGATGGACGCCGGATGGATGGGAAAAGATGCGCCATGCCCGCATTTTCTGGAGGAAAGTGAATTTAAGAGCGACTGGCCTCAGCGCGTCGGCTCTTGGGCGATCAATCGTTATGCGCATCCAGATGGATTGCGGCCCTTGTCAGATGCCATCCGCGACGCCGGCATGCGGTTCCTGGTCTGGTTTGAAACCCAGCGGATTTCCTCCCTGTCGGGAAGTCCTCTTTTGACCGAGCACCCTGAGTGGCTCCTGGGAGACTGGCAGGCTATGCGTGAGGGGAAAAACACTAATTTCCTGCTGAATTTAGGCATCCCCGAAGCAAGAGAATATCTGACCGAACTGGTGATTGGCATCATGGAAAAAGAGGGCATTGACGATTATCGGGAGGATTTCAACATGGACGCCTGGCCGTTCTGGTGCAGCGGCGATACGCCGGACCGAGTCGGAGTGACCGAGATGAAGTACGTGGAAGGATTTCATCAGTTCTGGACTGATATCAGGAAACATTTCCCAGACAGTTTCATTGATAACTGCTCCAGCGGAGGACGTCGCCTGAACTACAAAACCGCTTCCCTTTCTTTTCCCATGTGCCAAAGCGATTATGCCTGCTATTCCGAGTATGAAGAAGAGTGCATCACGTTCGAAAATATGTTCCTGGATGACTGGCTCCCGCTGCACGGAACCCTGAATTGGGGAGAAGAAGACCCCTATCATGCAGCCTGCGCTTTCGGAGGCGGCTATGGAAGCAAAATCTGGCAGTATCATGGACGCGAGCCAAAGCCGGGCCATAATTACATCATGCATAGAAAACTGCTGAAATGGGCAAAACTCTTGCGTGACGCACGGCTGTGCGGAGATGTCTATCCCTTGATTGATTCGCCCGAATTAGATATGACTAAATGGAATGCCGTGCAGACCCATATTCCCGAAAAGAACGAGGGCTTTATCCAAGTTTTCCGAAGAAAACAGAGCCCATATACACAAGAGGCGCTCTCCTTAGATTTTGATACGCTCAATCCCATCGCCGAATATAAAGTGGAATATTTTTCCGGGAGGAAAACGACGATGAAAGGATATGAAATGACGTGTTTCGCTGTTAAGCTTCCTACGCCTCGCAGTTTTGAGATTATACATTATAAGATAAAATAAATCAGGTTGAGCATTGCCCAGCACTATTTTATCCCCTTTGGAGTCTATGATTCCCGAACGGCCTTATACAGTTGGAGCTCGCCATGAACGAACGCATTGCACGCCTTGAGAAAAAGGTGCGGGAAGAAGAGATTTATCCGCCTGTAGTTGCGGTCTCATACGATGCTTTTGACGAAAAACTCGCAGAGCCGATGCGCATTGCCAAGCGCCTTACAGAATATATGGCGGCGCAACCGGTAGTTTTTTCCGATGACAATGAACTGGTCGGTCTGATGCGCTTTGACGGCTCGGTCGAATCCGACCTTTTTCCTCGCACTGGCCACACCAAAATCAGGGAGGCTTTCGCTCAATACTACAACAAGCCGCAGGAAAATCTCTGTACGATGGAGTGGCAGCATTCGAACCAGGATTTCGGGAAGCTGCTCCGAATCGGCTTGAAGGGCCTGCGGGCAGAGATCGTGGAGGCAAGAAAGCTTTTTGTCGGAAACCAGGAGCGCCTGAATTTTCTCGCTGCGTTTGAAATGATGATACGCGGCATTGCCCGTCGTGCTGATCAGAATGCCGCCGCCTGTCGTGAAGCTGCTGCTAAATGCACTGACCCAGCCCGCAAAAAAACGCTTCTTCGCATGGCTGCCAATTGCGCCAAGGTCCCCATGAATCCAGCCTCTTCTTTCGAAGAAGCGGTGCAAGCTGTCTATTTCAATTTCCATTTCCTGGCCGACAGCATCGGACGTCCGGACCAATATCTGTATCCGTATTATCAGCAGGGCATTGCGGATGGCACCTTGAGCCGAGAACGTGCAAAAGAGCTCTTGCAGGAGCTGTTCATCATGATCCACGGCTGGACGCCAATAACAAGCTCTAACCGGGATCGCGGCGCTGAATCGCATTTCGTAATCGGCGGGTACACCATCGACCACGAAGACGGCTTCAATGAACTTTCCGATCTCATTCTTGATGCCATGTTGGAATGCGATCTCATCCGGCCGCAAGTCTCATTGCGCTGGAATAAGAAAACGCCGCGGGAAGTGCTTTACAAGGTGATGGATTGCTCGCGGAAGGACAAAAATAAACGCTTTGCCTTTGTCAATGACGAACCACGCATCAATGCCTTTCTCAAAATTAGAAAAATTCCTTGGGAGCAGGCATACGATTACATCATGGTCGGATGCAACGAACCGGCTTTCCAAGGCGGCATCAGCCTTGGCGGAAACACCGTCAATATTGTGCGTTCACTAGTCAATACCCTGAATGACCGACGACAGGAAATCCTCGAATGTGAACAATTTGACGAATTCTATGAAATTTTCCAACAGGAGCTCTTCCGCGACTTGGATACGATTCTTGATTATTCCAATCGCTTCAACATGCTTCGCTCACGCGACTGCAATGTCTTGAGTTCGCTGTTCCTCGAAGGATGCATCCAGCGGGCTCAAAGTGCAACTCGTGGCGGCGCCGCACGCGCCCTGTTTTGCGCGCACCTCATGGGCGGAACCAACCTCATCGACTCGCTTATCATCATCAAACAGTTCGTTTTTGAGGAAAAACGCGTTTCCATGCAGGAGCTTCTCACCGCCCTGGACCAGGATTGGGAGGGATTCGAAAACTTGCGCGGTGACATTCTTCGCCGCGGCAAATTCTTTGGCAATAATGACGATTTTTCAAATGCCATGGCACGACGCTTCCACACCAGCCTCTATGAGTTTGCCCAAGGCCGCACTGACATCTACGGCATCCCGCTGCTTTTCGGAAATCTGACCGGCTACAACTGGCATTTCGCGCGCTATGGTGCGCTCACTCAAGCCACGCCAGACGGACGTGTCGCTGGTAGCGCTCTGCTTTTTGGCAGCGGACAGGCCGAGGGAAAGGACCGCGATGGCGCTACCTCCCAGTTGCTGGCGGCCGCGCGCATGGACCCGACCGGCATTATGTGCGGCGATACTATCATGAATCTCTCCGTTGAAGAGGAAGTCGTGCAAAACGACGAGAGTTTCGACAAACTCGTGTCGCTGGTTGAGACCTATTTCCAAGCAGGAGGACTCCACATCCAGCTGAATCATGTCTCGCGGGAGGATTTGCTGGCAGCCAAAGTAGACCCGAATGCATACAAGAGTCTGCGTGTGCGCGTTTCCGGCTTTTCCGCCACTTTTGTCAAGCTTGACGAACGCATCCAAGATAACGTGATTGCCCGTACAGAATATCACCTCTGAAGAGAATGAGATGGCCAGGCTAAGCATCAAAACGCTTTTCTCTCGATGGTATTTCCGATGCCTTTGCTATGCCTTGATTCTCGTTCCCCTTTTTGGGGTAGTAACTATTATGAATTTAGACAGAATTTTATTTCCAACTCCCCCTGCAACTCCCACATCCGGCAATTGCCAACTTCATGCCGGCGCCGCGGTGCTTGATGCGCTGTGGCTGGAAGGGCGAAAGGACTATCCAGTTCTTCTCTACAGCCACGGCAATTATGAGACGTTGCAGGATATACGACCTCTCTGCCAAGAATTCCGCTTACAGGGATATGGTGTTTTTGCCTATGATTATGCCGGATATGGCGCTTCCACCGGAAAGGCGTCAGAAAAACAGGCATATCTTGATATTGAAGCAGCCTACGAATATTTGCTGCGCGAAAAAGACGTGTCGCCGGAAAACATCATCCCTGTCGGCTTTTCCGTTGGCACTGGCCCGAGCTGCTACCTGGCCTCAAAGTATGACATCAAAGCCCTGGTGCTATGCGCGCCATTTGCTTCGGCAATACGCGTGGCGCTGCCATTCTCGCTGCCAGGAGATAAATTCAAAAACGTCAACAGGCTAGCCAGCAAAGAAATACCGGTGCTGATTTTTCATGGCAAGAAAGATGAGATCATCCCGTATCGGAATAGCAAGTTGTTATATAACAAAGCCCTTGGCCCCAAACGCCTAGTCCTAGTAGACAATGCCAGCCATGGCGATTTGCTTGACTGCCTCGGAGATGATTTCTGGAGCGAAATAAAAGATTTCCTTGCCGAAATAAGCCAATAGTGAGTTCCAGCGGAGAAAAGTTCAGCCTTTGCCCAAAAGCCCTTATCGGAGAACGAACCCTATGGGACGCCTGGCATACTTTTTCCGTAAAATCAAGAGTCTGTTTCGCTGCATCTCAACTCCAGCTTGGCGTTGGGCGACGCTGTTCCTTCTCTGGGGAGTTGTACACTATGGCTTATATGATTTTATTTTGAAAACCAGCCATGAAGAATGTGAGCTGCGTTTGTGTATATGGTGCGGTGTCTGGGTGCTTGCCATAGTCTTATGCCTGCTCAGCCATCTTCCGGGAGTTTGTTATGCTCCTTGGCGCTCTGTGCGTCTGAGCTTGTGGGGTTTTTCAGTAGTCACCGCTTTGTGCTGGTTATATTTTGGCAAATGCTACTTTGCCCTTGCCACACTTGTTGCGCAATTCACTGCCGATGCCATTCATACAATCCTGGAATATCGCCAGGCAGAACCGGCTCTTCGACCAAAGTTGCGGAAAAGTCTTGCTTTTGGCTGCCTTTTTGCCTTGCTGCCCTTGGCAAGCTGGCTAAACTCGCTCAAGCTTTATTATTATTTGCAGGCTGAATGTGAAAAGTATACACAGACACTGGAACTTTCAGAAAAAATAAATCCTGTGATAAAATATGGGGAGAAGGCAGAGGCTGATTTTGAGCAAATATGCAATGGGATTTTAGAAGCATGGGAACATGGCGATCAACAGGCTGCCGCCGCAAATTGGTGTTCACTCAACACGATAACGCAGAGCGAACCAACCGGTGCATGGTTCTTTGAAATGAAAAGATTAAAACTTCTTGCGGATTGCCTGAAGGTTAAGCCGATCACCTCGCCAAAGATTTATCAAGACATTCAAGCTGAATTAACGTCATCAGAAAAAGTATGGCGGGATTTTCTCTATAAAGATGACCATTATTCGAATCATTTTCGCAGAGAATTATTTCTTTCCGGCAACTATAATGATATTGATGATTACCAGAATTACCAGCCTTTGATTATCAAGCATCTGTTTCCACACAACTGTCCAGTGTCTGACCTTCCGTCTGGGCTGGAAGCGCTTTATCGTTATACTCTGATCAATATCATTGATACGTTTTACAGCATGAAAATGGAATCTTTATCCTGTCCTTTGGCAGATATGCCTAAACTGGAGGATAGATTCGAAACATGGCTGCATTCTATACCTTGGAGTTACGAAATATTCGCGCCAAACGCAAAATGTCTATGCGGAGTGGGAGTGCATTCCCACAAATATCATGACATCTATGTACTTAGGGAGTACGTGGCGAATTACCGCGAAGCCCAATGCGCTGTTGCCCTGCACTGCTATAAGCAAGACAAGGGCCAGTATCCCGATGAGCTATCGCAATTAGTGCCTGATTACCTGCAACATATCCCACTCGATCCATTTACTGATTCGCCAGTAAAGTTCGCCAGCCACCCCGAGAAGGAAGACATGATGTCTGTCTATACCGAGGGGAAATACGGCTCGGACTACCTGCCAAACCATAAAATCTCACAAGGTTTTTTGCTTAAAAAATAGGCCATGCAGGAAAGTCAATTTGTCAATTGATCAAAAATGCACTTTGGGCCGGGGATATAAGGCTGGAATGATTGGTATGCTTCGGCGTACGGCGCACGAACTTTCAAGCCATGACACAATGACTCAATGCGATCCTGCCGGGCCATTCCAACACCGTTCTGACATTCGTACTTGGAGATCAGGGCGAACTTTTTGTCCATGGCTTCTTCGTCCATGGGAAAATAGTGGGTGGGGACGAAGCCGATGGAGTTGCTGGCATAGGCGTAGAAATAGACTTCTGTCGCCACTGTTTTCATTTGGCCAGCAGTGACGCCGGCGGAAAAGCGCAGGGCATTCAAGGCGATGGTGCAGCAGACCATGTGATCCAGATGGCGGTCAACCGGCCATTGGGTGAAGATGGCTCGGGGCGGCTTGGCGATGAACATATCTGCCAGCGCCTGACAAGCCTGTTTTGAGGCGCAGGCTTCGCCGTCGATTTCATTGAGCCACTGCGGCTTCAGGCCCATGGCGCCGCACACGGCCTCTTCCTCTTTGGTGCGGATGGCTGCACATTCCGTCATGGAAACGCCTTTGCTGCTCAGGCCGCGCTCGCCACGAGTCACGTCTACCACATGCACTTCAAAACGCTTTTCGGTGCTGAGGCGCATGCACAAGCCCATGCAAGCAATCAAATCATCAGGATGGGCATTGACAAAATAAATATGTTCTTTCATTCCGTTGTTCTCCGAGTGGAGTGAACCGTCGGTGTCTTCGCGAAGAGGTAGCAGGAGTGCGCGTTCATAGGGGACGCAGTGAGCTAACGCCGGGAGAAATTCTTGAATTGTCAGTTGGTTTTCAGGCGTTCGAGGAAGAAATCCTCCAGCGCCTTGACGCCGTCTTGCTGATAGGGGACGGAGAGGTCAAAGTATTCTGCTTTAGTATCGGCTGCAAGCGCCTGTTTAAGGAGCGCCTTGACGGTTTTGTCATGGGGGACAGGAGTTAACGGCGGGAGGACTGCGACCATGGCGTCAGGGCAGGCTGCATGGAGGGCTCTGACATTGCGCAGGATGCCTTCGACAACTGAGTCAGGCGATTCTCCGGCGAGGAGATTTTCAGAGCCGATATGCAAAATGATGGTGTGGGGGAAGGTTCCTTCCAATTCGCCGTGGCGGATGCGCCAGAGCAGGTTCTCGTTGCGGTCGCCGATGAAGCCCATATTGAGGACGCGGTGTTGGTTGAAGAAGGGCGTGTCGAGCTCGGGTGGGCGGGGATAGGAGCGGTCGCCATACCAGTTCAGGCTGCCCCAACGATGGATGATGCCGTCGCCGACGATGACGATATCGGGCTTGATGACAAAGTCGCCGTTGCGGAGGATCATCGCGTGCCGGAAATGCCAGTCGTAGCCGCGGTCGTCGCCGCCTTCGGCGTCAAGTCCGTCAGCGACGGTGAGGTGGTCAGGGTAGTCGAGCGGGGTTTCGATCCAGCCTTTGGTAGTGGCGCAGCGTTGGATTTCATCGCCGAAGATGCTGGAGAGTTGGAGGTTGGCGATGACAGGGCCGTCAGCAGTGACCGTGACCCAGGTGATGGAGTCCATGATGCCATAGCGAAGGTCATCGCGGATGACGCCGCGGTCAAAGCAGCCTCCAGCCGTGCCGACCATGTAATAGTTTTTGCCGTGCCGGACAGCTTTGACGTGATTGTGCCAGTCTCCGCAGAAGACGGTGTAGTTCAGGGAATTGATGTCACGTTCAAAGGCGAGCCACTTATCGCTGGTCCAGTCGATAGGCATGTGCATGAAGATGAAAGTCCAGCGCGCGTCCTGGTGGTCACGGATGACTTGTCGCGCCCAGGCGTACTGTTCGTCGGTGATGCCTTGCACAGGCAGGCGCCCGTCACGACCGTCCATGGAATCAAGGCAGATGAAATGGCATTCCTTGTGGAGGAAATTGTAGTATGTGCGTTTGCTGAAGCGTTGCTGCCAGATGCGCTTGGAGACATCGTGCGCGAGGCGGTTTCCGGGCCAGCCGAGATTGATGTCATGGTTGCCGACAACGTAGTAGAAGCGCATGTCCAGGGTGCTGATGAGGGCTTCCAGTTCGTCCCATTGCGCCTGCAAGCGCTTTTCCGTTGCTTCTTCGTCTGGACAGCCGTATCCTCCTTCGACGAGGTCTCCGACTGAGATGACGAACTCAGGGCGGAGGAGATTCAGGGCTTTCATGGCTTCTGCAAAGGGACCTTTCCTTTCGCCGCCAGTGCGGTCCGGGACGATGGCGAAATGGAAATCCAGGGGATTGACAAGGAGTGGCTTGTCAGTGTAGGGGAGAGCGGAAGAGGTCATGCTTGCAGTCCGGAGAAAATGAGTGGAGTTTCGTATGAGGAAAGGCAGGCGAGAAGACGCTGGGGCAGAATCTGCCCAAAAGCCGCGTCAACATAACGGGACAAGTCATAGAACTTAACCTGCTTTCCCAGAATTGCCAGCAGCGCGCCGGCTCACCAGGAAGCGGGCTCTGTCCCAAAGAATTAGAAGTTGACATTCCCGTGGGTGCAATTCCCAAAAGTGGGTAGCGCCTATGCCGCCAGGCTATTGAGTAAATCGGCGTAGAATACGCTCCAGTTGTTGGTCTTAAGCTGACACCGCAGGTGGAGTGCCGCCTCTGCATTCTCCA
>JAAZKI010000290.1 GCA_012799905.1 Lentisphaerota bacterium
CCCTCGCCCCTCGCCCCTCGCCCCTTTCCTGAGACCGTTGCACGTCGGATTTCCGAATATCAATGAGTGACCGATTACTTGTCATTGGACTTCGACCTCAGCTGGGCAGATTACCTGTGGATCACGCGCTTGACTGCGTTGCGGCAGGTCGATTTTGGCGGCGACCCAGCCGCGGTGAATCAGTGTCGCCGCAAAAGGCGGTTGACCGGCGCTGCGGCCTGTCACCCGCAGACGACGGGCGTCAAAGCCCTCGGGCACGTCCAGGCGGGACTGCTCAGGTTCGCTGCGGATCGGCTCAATATGGAAATATTTGTCCAAGACCCGGCGGCAGTCGGCATGGATTTTGCGGACGGCAGCGCCGACCTGGGCGTCAGAATACGGGCTGATGTCTTCCTGCAGGAAATCGACCAGGCGGGCTTCTCGTTGCAGCAAGGTCAGGGTGTAAACAGCCGCTTCGTTGGCCACTCCCACCGCTGGCTTTGCGACCGTAGCATCGGACGCTGGCTTTGCCGCCGCAGCGTCAGTTGGCTTTGCCGCCGTTGCATCAGGCGCTTGAGACGCTTGCAGGCGTTTCCAGGCTTCGGCTTGCGCGGGTGATTTAAGGATAGTCCAGAAGGCGCTCCAAGCAGTGCGGAATTTTCCCATTATAATGACTCCTTAGCGTTGGCGGGAGCGGGAGATTAAGTAGAGGAGATTCAGGATGGCGCTGACCGCAGCGGCAACGTAGGTCAGAAAGGCGGCGTTCAGCACAGCGCTGGCATCTTCGCGTTCTGTGACACTGACAATGCCGTGCTCAACCATGGCAACCTTGGCCCGGGCGCTGGCATTCCATTCGACCGGCAAGGTGACAATGGAGAAGGCAACAGCCGCAGTAAATAGAATGATGCCGATCTTGATTAACATCATGCTGTTGATGAATAGCCCCAAGAAAAATAGGATGTAGGCGAAGTTGCTGCCAATTGACGCCGCCGGCACCAGGCTGGTGCGCAGCCCAAGCCAGGCGTAGTTGCCGGCATGCTGCAAGGCGTGTCCGGCTTCGTGGCAGGCGACGCCGATGGCGGCCAGGGACGAACTGTGATACACGTCGGGCGAGAGCCGCAGCGTCCGCGAGGTGGGGTCATAGTGGTCGCTGAGAAAGCCGTTGACCGGTTCGATTTTGACGTCAGTCACGCCGCTGCGCAGGAGCATCTCATAGGCGGCCTGGGCGCCGGTCATGCCGCGGGCGGATTTGACTCGGGAATACTTGGCAAAGGCCGATTTGACGTACATGGTGGCGAGCATCGACAGGATCAGGCCGGGAATCGCGAATAACCAATACAAGGGATCAAGGGTGTGGAACATGATGAAATCTCCTTAAATCAAGACAGTTGAATGATTTTAACTTCAGGTTAGACACGGACGCGGGCGTTTAGTTGCCGCCAACGGCCTTCAGAAAGACCGTGACTGCGATGGTCAATGACGGTACGGCCAGACAGTAGGCGCATAGCAGCAGACGCGCGATGGCGGCTTCGCCGCGCTTATGCATTTGACACATGAGCATGAGGTTGTTGGCTGGCGGCACCGAGGCTTCAATCATGAGGACCAGGGCGAACATCGGGTCGTCGGGAATCCAGCCTTGTCGCCAAGCCAGGAG
The DNA here is from genome assembly GCA_012799905.1 of Lentisphaerota bacterium. Lineage (GTDB taxonomy): Bacteria > Verrucomicrobiota > Lentisphaeria > Oligosphaerales > Oligosphaeraceae > JAAZKI01. Next base: position 1,634 of record JAAZKI010000290.1, read on the forward strand.
CGTGAAGGCGTAGCCGATAATCGGCATGAGGACGAGGCGCCCCAGAACTAATGCGGCGTAGGCGTTCCAGGGCACGGTTTCGCCGGCCGGGAGTTTTTCCGCCAGGTTGGCGCCCAGAATGAGCAGCGCGCAGGGAAAAACACCGGCGCTCATTAGCTGGCCGGCGTCCAGTAAAACCCGCAAGGGAGCGTCCGGCTGGACGATGAGGCGGTTGAGCGGAGGCACTACTGCGAGCAGAAGGCCGATGCCGGAGGCGAACAAGGGCGGATTGGCAATCATGCGCCAGCTGATCTCGCGCCAGGATTTTCCGGACAGGAGCGGATAGCCGAAAAGCCAGAGCAGGGGCGAGTGGCAGATTAGGTAAACGGAAATGTAGGCGATGCTGCGCGATTCAGCGCCGGGAACATGTGCGAACAACGGCGCACCAGCCGCGATTGTCGCCAGCAGAGGCATGGGCAAATAACTGGCGTTGCCCAGGGATGTGGCGACGCTGACTAGGCGCCGCAGACCCGTCGGCACGCGGAAAAGTCGGTTGAGAAGACAGCCGATGATAAAGCCAAAGAGGGCGAATAGTGCGGCGGCGATAAGCAGAAAAGACCATTTGCCGAGATTGTCAATGCCGGCATTCTGGCTGAGAGAGACAATCAGCAAACTCGGCAGCATGACTTTGATGATGACTTTGCTGAGAGCCTCGCGGGCCGGCTTGTTAAGAATGCCGCTGCGACCAAGCCAGACACCGATGAGAATGACGATGACGAGCTTGAAGACGGCGAGGAAACTGACGGAGAAGATGGACATGACGACCTGGAATAATCAAAAAGTGCTTGGCGACTCTGTAGATAATATACATCATTGCCGTCGCATCGGGCGGACTACGCACTTGATTTAATAGGCGTGTTGTACTACTATCGATCAACTTCTTGTTTTTTGTGAAAGATTTTCTGCAAATCAGCATTTATGTGTCGCTCCTTCAGGGCTCAAGGTTTAATTACGTCTTACCCAGGGCGG
>JAAZKI010000187.1 GCA_012799905.1 Lentisphaerota bacterium
AGGGGCGAGGGGCGAGGGGCTTTGTTTAGGGGCGAGGGGCGTTTTCTAGGGGCGAGGAACTATACGCCGCCCACCGTCCACTAAATTCCTGCCACCACGTCCACTCTGTCCACCAGCCTCGGAGGCAGGTGGACAGTAGCCCATTAACCACAAATCAGCAAGGTAAAGCATGATGTCACACCGGGTATTTTTTCTTTTCGCTTATATGTCAGCGCTTCTCAGTCTGCATGCCGCTGACTTTACCGTCTCTGCCAATGTCGCTGGCCGGCAAGTGAAGGAGGACAGCTACCAGTTTACTTTTTCTGCGACTGAGGCCAACACCTGGATAAAATTCCAATTGCCGGCGAAATGTACCTGGGGCGCAGGACAGACCGAGCTGAGCATCACTCTGGTTAAACCAGACGCTGTGACATTCCGCTTTGCAGTCAAAGCCATTGGGCCGGACAATGCCCTGGCTGAATCCGACTTCACTAGTCTTGAACTAAAAAAATCAGAATCTCACAGGTTCAGCTACGCGCAGGTCGGCGACAAAGCGCCGCAAGAGCTGTGTATTCTTAGCGACGAGGCGATGAAATCGCCATTTACCATAGAAATCAATCAGATTAAGGTCGGTGACACGCAGATTCAATCTTCTATGGCTTGGGTGCAAAATGCCCCTGTCACCGCTTTGCCGCCCGTACTTTTCAAAGGCAAGCCATTTTTTCCGCTTGGAGCGTATGATTATTGGCCTATCGGCGGTGCTAACAAAGCACGCATAGACCCGGACTTCCTGGCGGCCGGCGGCAATATCACCGACTTTGGCAACCTGGCTATGCCTGATTGGTCGGGATATGAAAAATTTGCGCAACCAACCATCTTTGCGAACCTTGAAAAAGTCAAAGACGACCCGCAGTTCGAGAATGTGGCTTTATTGATTGGCCTGGGCTTTAATCTGATTATGGATAATGCTGAAAACACCAGCGGAAAACAGGGGCATGGCTCATATATGATTCCTGCAACCGGCGAAGCCTTGGCAGCAAGACGCAAAGTTTTAACCGAGGCAGTGCAAAAAATAAGCGCGTATGAAAATGTGATCGGCTATACCATGGATGAGCCGGAGAATCTGATTTGGCCATATTATTCAGCGCAGCGCAAAAAGGAATGGGAATTATACAAGGATCAGGACTTAGCTACCTGCATGCTGGAATGGATCAACTCTTGGACCAAGCCAATTATTCGCGAGCATCACCCAGGCGCGCAGCTCATGCCCATCATTGGCTGGTGGACGACTTACAAGCAAACAGCAGATATGTATGATGTGTTGATCGCCAATACATATCCCGGAAAAAAAGCCGATGCCCCCGAGTTTGCTGCTGATTTATTTACGGTGTCCTACGATGCCGCCATGCAGGTAGCAGCAGTGCGCGCCAATGGCGACGGCCGCAGCGCCATCTTTATGCCGCCTATGTTTGATATTTGGAGAGAAAATACACCACAATATACGATTAACGAGCAGCTTTACGTCATGTTCGCTCCCATTGCGCAGGGAGTCATGGGCATACACGGTTGGCGCTTGCAGCGTTGCAGCGCAGCCTATCGCAAATTCGTGATTTACCCAGCCATGAAAGAAGTCAGTCGCTTGTCAGAGTTTTTCCTGGGCGAGTGGCATAATGAGCTGCTGGCCAGTGATCACGATGACGCCACCGTCGAATATCTGTTAAAATTCAAGGAACGTGAGCGCTTGCAAGAAGGCTTGGAAGACGCTGAAAGCAAAAAGGCACTGGCTTTGGTGCCGGATGTGAGCCACTGCTTGCGCCGTCATGCGGATGGACGTTATCTCATGCTGATCGTCAATAACCGACGCGAGTTTTTGCCCGAAGTCAGATTCAAATGCTGGCTTGAGGGCCTGCCGCGCTCTATGACTTGCAATATCAATCGCAGCCGCTCAGTCTGGCTCAAGAATGGCGAGTTCAAAACCAGCCTCAAGCCCTTTGAAGTGCTTGCCTTTGTCTTTAATGCCAAATGAGTGAAGGTAATATGTGGCTTTCGGGCACGAAGCGGCTTTGATAACCGGTCATCCATTGATAATGGCCATCCCGACAGCAGCATGTTTCAGCGCTTCTGCCGCTCCGCTGCTGTGGACGGAGTGGACATGGTGGACGGCGGCATCGTACGTAGTTCAAACTTTAGTTTGCCGTATGTGCCCCCCCAAAAAAAAATCTGCGTCATCTGCGTCATCTGCGGATAAAACAACAGCTCCTCGCCCTCCCCACCCTCCTTGGCGTCTTGGCGGTTCATCCCCGTCTCTATTCGACTGCCGAACACCGCGCGAATGTCCCCTCTTAAAAAGCAAATACGCAGCGGTGTGATATATTTGCGTATGGCTATTTTCCCTTTTTCGCCCTCTCGTCTTTTCTCATCTGCGCCAGGTTTGATTCCTGGCCTCATTCTGTCCCTGTCACGCTTCCTCTGGAAAGGACTAAAAGCTGATGAGTTCTCCCCGCATCCGCTGCTTGTTTTCCATTCTTCCTGTCGCCTTGACTGCCCTGGCCGGCGCTGACGATGTCGTAGACGGCTTCATTGCCGGACAAACAACCGCCGCCAATGGACGCACCCTGCCCTACCGGCTCTTCATACCGAAAGTCCCAGACCAAGCCAAATTGCCCCTAATCGTGCATTTCCACGGCGCAGGCAGCTGGGGCGACAACAACACAGCCCAGCTCGGACAAGCCCGTCGCTTTGGCGCCAGCGCCTGGCAAAGCGCACACCCGTGCTTTGTCCTGGCGCCGCAGACTCCGACCGGCGAGAAATGGGTTG
>JAAZKI010000422.1 GCA_012799905.1 Lentisphaerota bacterium
AGGAAGTGATTGAACCGGTCATCGCCAATGGCCAATAAATTATCCCTTATTGCTCTCATATAATCCAGGAGATCTGAACGCCTCGTTGTGCCTGTTTCCTACTTGGCGGCATATAAAATTGCGAAAGATGGGCTAACTTCCATCTGGAAATGGAATCGCTTAGGCGCACGGTCAACTATCCTCGGCTGACTCTCAACGATCAGGAAATACTTTACCGGGGCTTCCTCGAACCGGGCGACAAACTTCTGCTCTACCCGGGAGTCAAGGCAACGCTGGTCAATCCCCCCTTGATATCGGAAAAAACTGCGCACTTTGATCGGGATGACGCCGACACCGAACGGGTGTTTGAGGACGGGTACCTGGTTTTCAGCAGCCCGGCCTTCAGAGTCAAAGCAGGACGTGAGTATGTTTTCACCATCACCGGATTTGTGGCGAACAATGGCATTCTCAATAGTTTTGTCGAATTCACTGGCAAACGGAATGGAAAGCCGCACACGGAAAGCGTACGATATTTCAATCCGCTGGGCAAGGAATTGAGCACCGCGCGCCTGAACGTGCAGGTTCCGGATTTTGATGCCAACAGCGAAATCAAGGCACCGGTGCGCTTTTTCCGGCACGAGAGAACCGGACAACTGCATTTGCGGGAATTCAACTTCCTGGACAGCGAAAACCGGGAACATGATGTCACTGACCGCTTGGACGGCTTTCTCAACTTGCCAGCCAACGCCATTCTGACAGTTGCCTATGATGACCGTGACGAGCCGAACTTCTGGCAGGCGCCGTTATTGAAGCTCAAGTTGATTGATAGCAATGAAATACAACAAGTCAACGTCCAACGCAAGGGCGGCGGGGACTTCTAAAGCAGTTACAAAAGCAGCTGACATTTTCTTTTCCCTTATTTGTGCAATCACATTCTATTTCGGAGGAATTTTTTATGTTGAAAAAGGCATGGTTATCGCTTTTGCTTCTGTCTATACTTGGAGTACAAGCCCAGCAGGCTGATCACTACTGGCAATGGGGCTGGGGTTCTTACGGCTCAGGGTCGATCGAAGATATCGCCCGCTTTGACTGGTCTTTTGTGAACTTCGGCAATATTGCTGACAATGAACAGACGGTTGCGCACCTGAATGAGATCCTTCGCGTGAACCCCAACCACCGCTTTGTCATCCGCATCTGGCCAATTTTGGGCATCGGGAAACTGCGAAACAACCGCTACCAGGCCACCCTTTGGGATTATTTCTACCGGCCGGAAGTCAAGGAAAGAATAAGAGGAAAAATCCGGCATCAGTTTGAGCTTCTGCACAATGGCCTGAGCAATCCCGAGGCAATCATCGGCATGACTTATCTGGAAGAAGTGCCGCAGCATTTCACCAGCTGTCCCTTCAAATCCAAGATCACCCAAGCCTTCATGCCCTGGGACATGGCGCCTTTTGAAAAGGAAATCCGGGCGGAGCTGGGTCACCCGTTTGACATCAGCAAAGAGGAGAACGCCCTCTGGTGGGGCAAGAAATACTGCCAGTATTTCAATGAAATGCACCAGTACATGCGGTCAATAGCACCACCGAACTGCAAAATCCTCTATTGGCAGGCGACCTACTACAACACCCTGAACCG
>JAAZKI010000600.1 GCA_012799905.1 Lentisphaerota bacterium
ATTTGATGACTGGAACCAGCTCGCACGCCCCGGCATGCCGTTGCAAATCCTGGAAGTTGCGGCGCAGAGCGTCGAGATGGATAATGACTTCGGTTGGATACATGGAAGGGGGTTCGTGCGGGAGGCTGGATGAATCCGCGCCAGCGTCGTCCAGAGGGCGTCAGGTCGGTGCGACGTGTCGCGTCAGTTCCGGTTGACGGACTCAGAGCGGGAGCGAATCAATCAGTTTTTCAGCGCCGAAGCGGACGCAGTCGGTGGTGGGCAGGCCAGTTTCGTCTTCAAAGCGGGCGATGGCTGCCAGGGCTTCATCGTCGCTCATTTCGGCGGTATTGAGAGCGATGCCAGTGACTTTGGCGGCTGGGAAGGAGCCGCAGGTGGAGGCGAGCGTTTCATACAGGGCGGCCACTTCGGAAAGGGGCGGGATTTTCAGCCAAGGAAAGTCGCGCAGGGTGACGCGGTCGGCGCGATGGTTGAGGATCATGGCGGTTGGGCAGGAGCCGCGCAGGAGCGGCAGCGTCGCCGTGCTGCCGGGATGCAGCAGGGAACCCTGGCCTTCGATAATGAGCAGGTCGCAGTCTGCCAGCTCAAGCACGCCTTTTTCGATGGCGCCGCAAGCGTAGTCGAGCTTAATGGCGTCAAGGGGAACGCCGCTGCCGCAGATAGCGATGCCAATCTGGCCGGTGGCCAGGAAGTTGGTCTTGATTTTGCGCCGCCGGGCTTCCTCTAACATCAGCAGGCCGGTCGTCATTTTGCCGTTGGCCATGTCAGTGCCGACTAGCAGGATGCGTTGGGCGGTCAGTTCGCGGGCGCGGCCTTTGCCGACGCCGATTCCGGGCGGTTCCTGCCGAATATCCCAAATCCATTGCCCGGGCTTCAGATTGCGATAGCGCTCGTTGAGGCGTTGGTGGAGGCCATTGACGATGGAAAGCCCGGCTTCAACAGCCTGGTCAAGAGCCGGATACCAGTCTTCCGGAATCAAGCCTCCGGAAGGCGCACAGCCAAGCACAATGGCCTTGGCGCCAAGGGCGGCCGCGTCAGAGGACGTGGCGACAATCGGGCAGTCTGGCCGCGGTGTTTTTGGCATGACCTCACCGGCTTTCTTGCCGGCCTTGGTGCTGTCAATGATGGCGGCGATTGGGTTCCGGGAGAAGCGGAGCATGCCATAGCCCATCTTGCCAAAGGGGCTGCCAAAGGAGCTTTCCATGTAGATGGCGATAGGCAAATCAGGAGTGAGCATGGTGGGGAGAGCTTTCGTGGTTGAGGGGAAGGGACGGGCAGGAAGGGGAGGGCGGCAGACGGAAAGCGGATCAGTCTGTTATGAGCTAGGGCTTATTTCCCGAAGTCTTCTGGCCATCCGGGGATGACAGCGCCGTGTCCGGGCAGATTATTAGGAATGACGCAGCCATCGATGAGTTCAGCGCCAGTGGCAGGGTCATTGGTCAGATTCAAGTGGGAATCAAGGTCAATATGGTCAAACAGGGCGCTCAAGGCAGCGCCGGCCGAGATGGAGACCGAGGATTCGCCCATGCATCCAATCATGGTTTTGAGGCCGTGCGCACGGGCAGCAGCGACAATGCGCAAGGCCTCCGTCAGCCCGCCGCATTTCATCAGCTTCAGGTTGATCCCGTCAACACGGTCTGCCAGTTTGGGAACATCTTCCGCAAACCAGCAGGATTCGTCAGCATAAATGGGCAGGACGCGTTTTCGGAACAGTTCCGGCAATTGGTCTTCAGCGCCTTTGACCAAGGGCTGTTCGATGTAGTCGACGCCTCGCTCCGCCAGCCAGGTTTGCATTTCAAGGGCGTGTGCCAGTGACCAGCCGCCATTGGCGTCGACGCGGATGACGGCGCCAAAGGGAGCGGCAGCCTGCTTAGCCGCGAGGAAATGCTCCCGGTCAGCCTCCAGGCCGTCAGGAGAACCGAGTTTGACCTTGAGGAATTTCGCTTTGGTGCGCTGGAGGATTTCGGGCACGCGCTCACGGGTGATTTCCGGCGGGTTGATGCCGATGGTGAGCGAGGTCGGCACTGCCCTGGGGGCGAGGCCGAAGATTTTCCATAGCGGCATCTTGGCGGCTTTGCCGAGGGCGTCCCAGAGTGCCATGTCCAGGGCGGCCAGCGCCCGCGGCCTGATGCCGGCCTCGCGAGCCTGCTGCCAGATGTCCTGAATGGACTGCTGTTCTGCTGGGATGGACGCCAGGAATGGGGTCAGTTCCGCCAGGCCGGTGTCGCAGTTTTCGCCGTCTTTGGCCGTGGTTCCGGCCAGTTCGCCAAGGCCGGTTTGACCCAGGAAGCGGACTGCCACGAAGAGGTTTTCAGAGCCGGCGCTGATGCCGCGGCTGATCCGCAGCGGGTAGCGTTTGGACAGGAAAAGGCGCGTGAAGGTCGCTTGCATGTCATGCATCCCGGATTATTGGTGAGAACAACATTGAACGAAAATATCAATATAATAATAGGTTGCCTCTCCTGCCATTCAAAGCAATGGAAAAATTGCGTTGCCGGTAATGGGGCAGTCTTCTGTAGCGTCTCTACGAAACGCCAGTTTTGAAACTATGCCTATCCTCAGGCTAAAGCCCGGGAATAAGCATGAATAACCACCTACGGCGCAAATAGATATGGACGCAGTGGACAACGTAGTCCAAACTCACTCTCGCCCCTCGCCCCTCG
>JAAZKI010000465.1 GCA_012799905.1 Lentisphaerota bacterium
CGGTTCAGGGTGTTGTAGTAGGTCGCCTGCCAATAGAGGATTTTGCAGTTCGGTGGTGCTATTGACCGCATGTACTGGTGCATTTCATTGAAATACTGGCAGTATTTCTTGCCCCACCAGAGGGCGTCTTCCTCTTTGCTGATGTCAAACGGATGCCCCAGTTCCGCGTTGATTTCCTTTTCAAAAGGCGCCATGTCCCAGGGCATGAAAGCGCTGGTGATCTTGGACTTGAAGGGGCAGCTGGTGAAATGCTGCGGCAGCTCTTCCAGATAAGTCATGCCGACGATCGCCTCGGGTCGAGTTAACCCATTGTGCAGCAGCTCGAACTGCTGCCGGATTTTTTCCCGCAACTTGTCCTTGATTTCCGGATTATAGAAATAGTCCCATAGGGTGGCCATGTAGCGATTGTTTGGCAGTCTCCCCTGGTTGGAAATTGGCCAGATACGGATGACGAAGCGGTGGTTGGGGTTCACGCGAAGGATTGCATTGCAGCGGTCAACCGTCTGTTGATTGTCCGGGACGCTGCCGAAGTTCACCAACGACCAGTCAAAACGGGCGATGTCTTCGATCAGCCCATTGCCGTAAGTGCCCCAGCCCCATTGCCAGTAGTGATCAGTCTGCTGGGCGTGTACTCCAAATACCAACAGAGGCAAAAGCCATAGCCATATCTTTTTCAACATAAAAAGTTCTCCGAAATAGAATGTGGTTGCACAAATCAAGGGAAAAGAAAATGTCAGCAGTTTTCGTAGCCGTTTTAGAAGTCCCCGCCGCCCTGGCGTTGCTTGTCAGTCTGTTGTATTTCACTGCTATCAACAAGCTTGAGCCTTAATAACGGCGCCAGCCAGAAGTTCGGCTCGTCGCGGTCATCGTAGGTAACGGTCAGGACGGCGTTGGCAGGCAGGTTGAGAAAGCCGTCCAGACGGTTGGTGACATCAATTTCCCGGTTTTCGCCCGATGTCAGCAGCGTTGCCTTGACTCCTGGGTAGAGCCGGAGCTTGTCACCCCGCCCGAGGCTGTCCCGGTAAACTATTTCCTGGTCGTTTATGGTCAGCCGTGGATAGCTGACAGGGCGCCTGAGTGATTGCAGTTCCAGGTGGAATTGGGATTTTCGGCTGCCGCTGGTTATCATCAGCCAGCGTTCTCCCGTACGGGAGACAGTGTGTTCAGTATTCATGCTGCGGCTTTGCTGCATTCCCTCCGCGCTTTGCACGGTTTTTTCCACGCCGTCGGCCTGGGCTGCGACTTGCAGCTGTTTCGGTGAAAAACTGTCGCTTTCCTTCTCTTTTTGCAGCCACCAGGTTGCTTCTATCACTTCCTCGCCGCCCAGGTTTTCGATATGCAGCACGCGGGGGCTGTTAGCCTCTGGCGGCAGTACGTAGTCGTCCGGAATGCCGGACAGTTCCAATTCCACGTTTTTCAGGGTGGTCTCATCTTCGTTGCCGCCGAACCAGGATTTGTTGCGGGGATTGTAGAGTGTCGCCGAGACTGTGGCATAGTCTCCGGGCGCCTTGTTTCGGAAGTCATATTCCAGATAGAGCCGCGGCTTCAGTATTTGCTTGACCACCGGCATGCCAATCTGATAGCGGTGCCCGAGCCAGCGTAGCA
>JAAZKI010000541.1 GCA_012799905.1 Lentisphaerota bacterium
CCAAATTCAACTTCCTGAAGACAACACCAACAAGCCGTTCGCCATGCATCTGCGCGCCGGCGTCGTGCTGCTGACCAGCAACCCGGCTGGCGCAAGCGTCTGGCATGGACGCCAACTCTACGGCGTTACCCCGCTCCTGCTTAAAAATCTACCCGAAGGACAATACGACTTTTCCCTGCACGGCCCTGGCTGCGAACCATACAAGGTAACAGCCACGGTCAGCCGCGCCAAAGGCGAAGTCATCAGCGCCGACCTGAAATCGACCTTGGGAAGCATCGCTGTAACTAGCCGCCCGCCCGGCTGCCGAGTCTACTTGGATGGCATTTTCAAAGGCGTTACCTCGGCCGACACGGGCGAATTGCTGCTGGCTGACCTTGCCGCAGGGCCCGCTACCATGAAAGTCGAACACCCGAGCGGTGTCTTTGCCAGCGGCGCCATCACCATCGCTAAAGGAACAACCCTGGAAAGAAGCGCCACCCTATGGGTGCCGACCCACAGCCTGACCCTCATCGATGGTAAAAAAATCGTCGGCTTGCTGCTGGAACAAAATGAACACGGCGACGTCGTCCTGGAAGACCGCAACCGCCGGGCAGAACGATTCCTGAAACCGCAAATCACTGACATCAAAGCCCTGAGTAATGAGGAAATCGCCGATTTCTTCAAGAGCGCTGACAAGGATGGCGAAAAAAATGCAGCAAACTCCACCACGGAATTGAGCCGGAAAGACGATTTTTCCATGAGCGCCCCAGCCCTGCTGCAAGAATTGAAGCGCCTGACCATCCATGATTTCAACGAGATGTACAAAGGCAAGCAAATCCTGCTCACCGGCCAAACTACCTTGCGCCAACAGCAAAAGGGCGACAAGACCCCGGCCATGCTCTACTTCGGACACCAAATCTGCGCACGCCTAGCCCTGGGAACCAGCGCTGAAGACTGGGAACACATCAGCGCCGCCGCTAAAAACAACGCGCCAATCTCCGTCCGCGGCATCTGTGACGGCATTAAAGACAAAGCCGTCATCCTGGATAGATGCATCGTTGTGCAATGAAGTAAACAGTGGACAATGGACGGTAGTGGACACTAGTGGACGGTAGTAGACGATGGACTATAGTGGATATTAGGGGACGGTGGCGCGAAGAGACGCTGGGCTACGTAGACTCCATCTAAAAAGGATTTTTCTCAAAACGGCGTTTATGTGTCACCCCTGGCGGGGCTCAAAATTATTATACGCCTCACCCAGGGCTTCGCTACGCTCACCCTGGGCTTTTATGTTGCTGGCCCTTTGGGCCGCCAGGCGTACATACAACAATCAGCGTCCATAACGTTCGCAGCCGCAAAGCGGCAAAAGTCCGGAGGGCGACACATAGAAGCCCAGGGTAAGCCGGGCCGCCAGGCACGGCGCAGCCCTGGGTGAGATGACACATAAATTAGGTTGTGGACGGAGAGTCCACCCTAAGGGCATTAGTGGACGGTGGAGCGAAGAGACGTTGGACTGCATACGGCAGTCGCCGTCTATTAAGGCCGGGCGCCAAAGCTGAACAAGTCAAGATTGAGGCTGTTGCCGCAGTTGACGAATTTGACCACGTGACGACCCTTCTTTAAGTTAAACAAAAAGGGCTTGCCGGCAGCATCCGTCACAGTCGTCCAGACCCAGTTGTTTTGGCCAGAACTCCAGCCGCCGGTCTCTGGAAACAGCACCCGTGCCATGTCGGCATGCGGGCAGAATCCATCAATCAGGATAGCGCGCACCGCCGTGCGGCCGGCTGAACAATGCCGGATATGCAGCGGGTAGGCGCCGTCAGACGGAACCTCGATGACGTATTCCAGCCAGTGGCCGGTGTTGTCCCAATGTAAGAAAGAGAGGCCATCGGCAGCCGTCTTGGCGTCTGTCACCGTCACCTGACCGCCCCCCTGAGCCGAAAAATTCTCCGCCTGCACGACAATCGCGACGCCAGCCGGGGCCGCCGGAAGAGGCGACAGAGCCTTAATCGGCAGAGCCAATTCCCCGTCCGCTTTCTGTTGCTCCGCCTTCCTGATGTCCTGGACGCTGTCGCCGCCCCAGTTCAACTCGTATTCGCGGCCAGCAGCAGCCGTCCAGGTAATCGCCCCCTTGTCGCCAACCGTGAATGGCGTCGGCGCAACCCGTGCGCCGCGCCGATCCAAAACATGCAGCGTCAGGCCAGACGATGGCAGGAAGGCCAGGCCAACCGTCACCTCAACTGCCTGGTCCGTGCTGACGACCAGGGTCTTGTCAGCCAGTGCCAGCACTGATAAGGTCGCCGGCTGGCTGACGCTCGCGTGGACGCCTGACCCCGATACGTTGCGGCCCTGCACCAGCAGCAGCCGGAAAGACGCCCCACTGCCGCCTGCAAGCGCGGCCTGGCCATCCGTCGTCAGCAGCGCCGCCTTATCAGACTCGTCAGCAAAGGCCTGGATGACTTGCCCCGGCTGGTCGCTGTGCAGCCAGAAGTATGCCTCAGTCGGACTGATGTCAATCCGAGCCGCTTGCCCGCCAGGACTGCTCGCGAGAGCCACACAGCGGGTGGTGCGCGTCTCCCCATTCGGGAATGGATGCACGAGCGTGACCAGGTCAGCCCGCTCCTTCCATGACTGCCGGAATATCGCCGTCGGTATTGCCGACATCGGAATGCCCTTGGGCCGATTCCGCTTGACATTCGCTGACCAGCCCTGCACCGGCGGCTCCATCTTGCCGGTGACAATCTCAACCTCCAGCCCCGGATGCGGTCGAGCCGCCAGCAAGAGCCCGGCCTTGTTTTTGTTAGTCGCCAAAACAGTATTTTCCGCGCTCTCGGCTTGCTCCGCATCAATATGATACAAGACTTCGGCCGTATGCGGCTCCTGGTCCGACGCTAACAGCGTGTCCAGGATCACCCACAAATCCGGTTTGACGAACAGCACGGCTCGCCGATGCTGCACCGTATTCAAAATCTTAGTGGCGGCGGTCGCTGGATTCTGGCTGTCGACATACTCGCGCCAACGGCCTTTCCACCAGCCCTGGCAATAATCGACGCCAGGCGCAGAATGCCAAATCGTGTCGTTGCCGGCCGGCTTATCGCCTTCCCAGGGCAACGGCCAAATCTTGGCATCCATAGTGTTCTCGCCAAGTTGGTCCATGTCGTCAACCAGAACCGTGTTGTGCGAACGCGTCAACAGCTGATACGCCAGCCAACGCGACTTGTCATACATGCTGACGCCGCCATCGACGAGCAGGTGATGGCCGTAGGCGGTCATCGCCACAGTCAGCTTGTCCTGGTGGATATGGGCTCGCCCCTGCAAGCCGGCGTCCATATGCAGGACATTGGCCTGCCGATGCCAGCCGGAACGCATGACATAATGCCCGACCCATTCCTGGCCCCACGAGTCGATGGCCGGCGGCTCGCCAGCCCGTCCATCCGTAGCCGCATACAGCATGTCCGGACGCTTGAACAGCCGATACCCATCCAGCAACAATCGTTTGACGTTGCTGTTGCCGGCGTCGTTCAGCGCAAAGGCCACTGCCCCGGGCATGACGTTGGCCATCAGATAGACGTACATCTTCTCAAGACGGGAATAATAATCCTGCGGCAGTTCGTGCTCCATGCCGTTGAGCACGGCCGCATTGTAGAGGTCAGTGAACTCCCGCAGCGTCCAATTGCTGTAGCCCAGGGCCAGCTCGTACTGCAAGCCGTCCGGATACACTTCCTCTTGTAACTGAGTGTACAGCGCGTCAATGCCGTAGCGGCGCCAAGCTGCGGCTTCCTTGAATTCCGGATACAGCAGACCTGTGACATACACCCCCCAGGCCTCCGCCGTCAGCCAATTGCCGGTCGAAGGCCAGCGCATCAGGTGCCGAGCCTGCTCGACCTGGGACTTCAGGATATTGATGATGATATCATCGGTGAACGCTTTCGCCTCCAGGCAGTGCGCCAAGGCGTTCGGCCAGCTGGCATGCAGCCGGATGCCGGTGTTAAGCGTCTCCCAAGCATGGTGATACGGGCTGTTGCCGGATTGCATCAGCAAAACCGGGTTGTCCTCAATCCAGCTGTTCATCTGCTCAGCCAGCTCGGCCGCGTATTTTTCCTCACCAGTCTCCCACCAGGCTTTGGTCAAGTGCGAAAAATGGAAATGCCGATTGAGCTGGGCGTTCCATTCAATAGTCCTGGATTCGCCTTCGCTCATGGCGTTTGCCGACCAGTCAATGCGGTCGCCAAATGCATAGGGATGGTCGCGGAAACTGCCGATTGGGAACGTCCGGGTGAGAATTTCGTCCGCCCGAGCAGTATTAGGCGCTGCTGACATGACCTTAACTTGCAGCTTGCCCGCCGACTCTGCCGGGACATGCACCCATAACGTCAGTTTATCGTATCCAGACCAGTCAGCCGGATACTTGCCGCAGACCGCGTTCGGATACATGTCCGGAAACCACCACTTGCCGGAAGGCGTCCCAGCCCGGGACACCTCGCTATCCTGGAAAACATTATTCCACCCATGGTGAATAGCGTCAAAATCACCGATGACGCGTTCGCCTGCGGCTCCTTGCAGAACCACGTCATCAAGATGCAGCGCTGTCCCGGCCGGCAGGTCCAGCGGCGCGTCCCAGGTCAAATGCAGGCCGCTGATGCACTCCCAGCCCAGCGGCTTGCCAACCTCGCTGAAGTCCTCCTTGCGGATTTCCAGGCGTTTCCAGCCAACCCAATCCAAAGGCGTCACTGCTTGGTAGCGGCCGCCCTCGCCTGGCGTGGCCCGGCGCGTCTGCGGCGGCAATCCGCGGCCCGGGCGGTCGCGCGGGTCGATGCGCCAGCGCGGCGTGCGGCGCGTCCGGATATGCTCGCTCAAAGCATGGCGGGCAGCGGCGACATCCCCGGCCTCCAATGCCGCCTTAACCGGAGCCAGTTCGGGTCGGCTGGTGTCCAAAAGCGCAAAGAAAGCCTCATCGGTCAGCCGCGGGCCGCGGGCAGAGCCGAGATTCGGGTCGTTGACCAGGCGTATCTGACTGAACGTCACGACATTGTCGGGATCGGGGGGATTCCTGCCGCTCCAGTCACGGTAAAAACGGATGGCGTCAATCTGGTCCAAGCCGCGCGGCGACCGTACCCGGCTCAATTCTGACAAAGGAATGAGCAACTCGTGAGTGCCGGAAAAACGAGCCGGCAGGCTGAGTGAATAATAGTCTGCCCCGGGCTTGTCTTTGTCTTCCGAATTGAAGATGACGCTATAGCGCCCGGCCAGCGGCAGGCGACAAGACACGACAAAGGATAGCGCATTATAGCCGCTCATGTCTGAGACCGGATTATTCAAGGCTACCCACGCTCGGTCTCGGAAAACATGCACCAGGGCATCCTTGCCGTCAATCACCTGCAACGCCTCTGGCGGCGTCACCCCGGACTCACGCAACTTGATATCCAGCACGGCAGCGCCGCCGCCGACCTCCTGGCCGGCCGCTGCCAGCCCCATGAGACTCAATGCCGTCATCATGAAAGCACACACCCTTTTCCTGCTGACCATAATGCCCGCCCTCCGTCTGTCTGTATCCGGCGACCCCAAAACCCCGTCTCGCCTACTCACCTCCGATATTCTTCAAACAACTCCCAGCCGTCAGTGCCGTCGAACATCCCACGCCTTCGCTAGCAAAAAAAACAGCCCGTGATCGTTGCGAATCACGGGCTATTTTTGACTTCTAGGTCAGGCGTCATGCTGAGGCAACTCGCTAAAGAATGTCTTCTGCGAGAGTCCTCCGGCGCCGTTCAAGCTAGAGTCCAGAACCTGTCGCCAGATTCTTCGCTGTGACAACATCAATAGTGTCTGCCGCCGCCAAAATCGCCGCGGGGACGACCAAAGCCGCCGCTGCGAGGTTCGCGTGGCTTAGCTTCATTGACAGTCAAGGTGCGGCCGTTATGTTCCGTGCCATTCAATGCGTCAATCGCAGCCTGGGCCTCGTTATCGTCCGACATTTCGACAAAACCAAAACCCTTGCTCCGACCGGTGTCACGATCCGTGATGACACGGGCGCTGTCAACTTTGCCGTAAGTGGCAAAGAGCGCTTCCAGCTCCGCGTCGTTCACAGCGTAACTCAGATTCCCAACATACAAATTCTTGGCCATTGCTTTCTCCATAAGGCGCTTGAGTCCTTTTTTTTACTTTCCGGACCACAAGTGGAAAGGGGCAGGAAAATAGACATTGCCCAATTACTATACCCTCGCAAAACCGCCAACCAACCCGCTTCGCCAACCACTGCGCTACGACGCCTTATGACGCTTCTGTTTAGGTAACTGCTTACAATACAGCCCCTGAAAACCTTTGCAAGCCCATTCAACGAAAAAAAATCGCAAAGTAGTCAAAAAAACTTTTACTTGCTAACTGACAAGAATTTGCCGATTTCGATGACAGCCGCTCGCCCCTCACTGGACTGCGCTGACGGGCAGCTTGCCGCACCTGCATCGGTAATCGGTCACCGATTGATACTCGGAGTTCCGACGTGCAGCGGTCTCAGGAAAGGGGCGAGGGGCGAGGGGCGAGGGGCGAGAGTGAGCTTGGATTACGCTGTCCACCAGGCCCGCAGCAGTGGGCGGCAAATATCAATGACTGACCTATTAC
>JAAZKI010000421.1 GCA_012799905.1 Lentisphaerota bacterium
AACAACAAACCAGGCCGAAATTCCGCTTGCAATCCCATCCGTCAAAGCAACAACCCTATAAAAAAATTTCGTGCCTTTTCGTGTATTTCGTGGTTAAAAAATCTTAAGTAACGAGTATTGCCCTCGCCCCTAATTCTCATCATTGCAGTCGAAAACACAGATGTTGGACTATTTTTCCTTCTGCATTCCATTGCAATTCAAAGTCTGTCTTCACGTCCGCAATATCAGCCATAGCTTCTGGCGCCGAATGAAAATGCGGCATCTTGTCAAACAGCTCCAACCAATCAGCGAAATACGATTCGTGGTCAGTAGACAGGTGCAGCACCCCGCCCGGCTTCAGAATGCGCGGCAGGCGACACAGGAAGTCTGTGCAGACGAGGCGCCGCACCCGGTGGCGTCGTTTGGGCCAGGGGTCTGGGCAGAGCAGATGGAGCCGATCCAGGCTTTGCGGCGAAAGCTGGAACGCGGCCAAAGTCAGGCTTTCGGCCCGCAGCAGCCGCACATTGCTCAAACCGCGCCGCTTCACCTTGGCTTCAAGGCGCCGGAGCCGTCCGATCATCACATCGCTGCCTAAAATCAGTCGTTCCGGGTAGCGTTCCGCCAAGGCCAGCGTAAACCGTCCCTTGCCGCAGCCCATGTCCAATTCTACCTGGCGGTCGGGATTGCCGTCAAGCGGCGGTTCCCAGAGCTGATACGTATTCGTCAAAATCTCAATCATCGCTCTCCCGCGCCGCTTGCATTCATGCTGCCCGGCAGGCTCATGGTCTTCAGGCTGATTTCAACTCCTGCAAAAATTCCTTGATTCGCGCCATAGCTTCTTCAATATCTTCCAGGGCAGTAGCATAGGCGCACCTCACATGGCCCTCGCCGCTATCTCCGAAGGCCGGGCCGGGAATCACAGCCACGTGCTTTTCTTGCAGCAGGCGTTGTGCAAACTTGGTCGAATCCAAGCCGCTCGAAACAATGCTGGGAAATGCGTAGAACGCGCCGCGCGGCATAAAGCAAGTCAGCCCCATATCATTGAGCCGCTTGACCATGACGTTACGGCGCTGCTCATATTCGCAGCGCATTTCCTCCCGTTCGCGGGCGCCATTCTGCAAAGCCTCCAACGCTGCTGCTTGCGCAATGCTCGACGCGCACAGCATAGAATACTGGTGCACCTTCATCATCGCCTCAATGATCGCGGCCGGCCCGCAGGCGTAGCCGATGCGAAATCCGGTCATGGCAAAGGCCTTGCTCATACCGTTCAGCAGCACTGTCCGCTCATGCATTCCTGGCAGGCTGGCAAGACTTGGCGTGCGCACGTCGTAATTGAGCTCCTCGTATATTTCGTCACTAATGACCAGGAGATCGTGCTGACAAGCAAAGGCCGCCAGGCTCTTCTTCGCCTCCCAGTCCAAGCCGGCGCCAGTCGGATTGTTCGGATAATTCAGCAAAAGCACCCGCGTCCGCGGGGTCACTTTAGCTTCGAGGTCAGCCACATCGATGACAAAGTCGTTTTTGGCTTCCGTCCGAACCGGCACCGGCACAGCGTGCGTCATCCTGATTGTCGGCGCATAGGACACATAGCACGGTTCATGGTACAGCACTTCGTCGCCGGGATTCAGCACTGCCCGCAGCAAGATATCCAACCCCTCGCTCACCCCGACCGTGACAATGCACTCCTGCTCAGGTCGGTACGACACGCCGAAATTCTCCTTCGCATACGTGCAGATCGCCTTGCGCAGCCGGAGGTCGCCGAGATTGGACGTGTAGCTGGTGTAGCCGCGGTTCAAAGCGTAGATTGCAGCCTCGCGGATATGCCAGGGCGTCGTAAAGTCCGGCTCGCCGATACCCAGCGAAATCACCTCGTCCATCGTATTGACAAGTTCAAAAAAATCCCGGATGCCGCTGCGAGGCAGGCCTGCTATATGCCGCGCCACCCAGGACTTATGGCACGATTTTGAGTCGCTCATGTTTTTCATCCTTGCTGAACTGAATGCCAGCTTCTTTATATTTTTTCAGCAGAAAATACGTCGCGGTTGATTTCACGCCGTCTTGCGGAGCCAGTTTTCCAGACACGAACGACGCGATCTCTTGCAGAGAATTGCCCGCGACTTCCAGGCGGAGATCATACCGTCCGGACACTAGATACACCGATTGCACTTCCGGGAATTTCCCCAGTCTTTCCGCCACAATGTCAAATCCGGTGTCGCGTTCCGGGCGCACTTCGACTTCTATGATCGCTCGCACCTCGCCATTGTCTGACTGGTCGTTGACAATCGCCGAATAGCCCATGATCACCCCGTCCCGCTCCAATTCCTGGATTAGGCCGGCGACCGCGCTGGCAGTGCTGCCGAGCCGGTCCGCAATCTCCGTATCGGACATGCGTGCGTTCCGGCGCAGCAGCGCAACAATCTCTCTCTTGAGTTTCTCATTGGCCATAAAATATTATTCCTCTAAGCAATAACCCTACACAAAATTTCGTGCCTTTTCGTGGTTAAAAAAACAATAGGGTTGTGGCGCCGACCTACCCAGCGCCACCCCTATTTTCCACTGGAATCCGCTTATTCGCGAACCGGAACTTTCAATCGGTCGCCCATGCGGATGACGTCGCTTTTGAGGCCATTTAGCTGCTTAATCGCAGCGACGCTGGTGCCTGACGATGCCGCGATGCCGCTGAGGGTGTCACCGCGCTGAACCACGATTTCCTTGTAGGCTCCACCCTGAACAGGCGCCGGGGCAGCCGCGACCTTGTTGATTTCCGAAGCCATCACATTGGTGACGTTCTCCAAATCCTTACGGCGCTGGACGCGTTCTTGCTCCATGGTGGTGCGCAGGCGCTCCATCCGATCCCGCCATTCCTTGTCGACTTCGCCGAAACGCCCGTCCATAGCGGAAAGCAGGTTCTGCAACTCTTTGACCTGCATATCCTTAGCCTGGTTAGCCAATTCCAAGCTCTCAATGCGGGCAAGCAGCTGCTTCTGATCCTCCTGCAAGGTTCGCAGGTCAGCCCGTAAGCCGGCAATCTCCCGTGCCGTGCGCAGGTCATCGCCCCTCTGAACAATGACGGTCTCCTGCGCTGCAGCCCGCGAAGGAGCCGCCGGCTGCGGAGAATACCCGCCGCCGCCTAAAACCGGCTCGGTCGCCCCCCAGTTGGCGCAGCCATTGGCAATAGCCAAAACAGCCAAACCTAAACCAATTCCCAAAAAACGAAACGACTTCTTTTGCTTGAACATAATTGTTACCTCTCTTCTCAATGATGCTGACTGCCTTGCCCAAGGCGGTGCAAGAGTGAAATTATTAACCTATTCGGAAAAAATCACCAACTCGAATGAGGATTGCGTTAAACATCTATTATATTGGTTAAACTGCAAAAATCCATTCTCTGCCCTGCAATCTCCCGCATTTTCCGTAATCAGTCACCCATTGAACTACTATTGGCCAACTTCTTGTTTTTTGGGAAAAATTTCCCGGAAAACTTATCGCCGAGCCGTTACTCACTCCACCCCGGGTTCTGCTTCGCTTCACCCCGGGTTATTCCTAATGCCGCCTCTACGAGGTTGGGGTGACCCTCAGGTCATTCAAGCCAAGCAGGCGGCAACTTGAAGCGTTTCTCTACGCCATCCGGCTGTTCAGGCTGAATAGCCCAAAAACCGATAGGCCAAATCGCAAATCCGCATGCAATCCTATCCCGACGTACAACAACCATACACAAAAAAAACTTCCGTGTATTCCGTGTGTTCAGTGGTTACAACAACAACCCAAAAATAAAAATTTCGTGTCTTTTCGTGTTTTTCGTGGTTAAAAAATAAGCTGTGGACGGCCGTCCACCCACTAGTATCTGCCATCATGTCTGCTCCATCATCCGGCCGACGCCGACCGCCGACACGGCGCGGCGCGGCTCCTGACTCATCGCCCTTGCACACCTGCCTGCGCCAAGTGGTCGACACCCTGAAACGCCAAGCTGACGGCCTGGTCACGACCGAAGACCTCGGCCTGAGCCGTCTGGCCCAGAACATCCTCCTTACCATCCATCGCCGCCGCGCCAGCTTCGACTGGCTCATTGAACACCTCTGCCAAGCCAAACCGCGGCCGCGTCTGCGCCGACTGCTCTGGTGGGCGATGGCCGAAATCTTCTGGATGGACGGCGTGCCTGCCCCGGCCGTCGTTGACGCTGCAGTGGCTTACTGCAAGAAAAACCACGCGGTGCAGGAAGGCAATTTCCTCAATGCCTGCTTGCGGACGCTGACGACCGCCAGCGCCGGCCGCACCTGGGACGAGCTTCTGGCTGACGCTCCGCCGCACGTCCAACTGGAACTGCCGGAACTGCTCTGGAAACGCTGGCGAAAAGACTTCTCGCCAGCACAACTGAGCGCCCTGGCTGCCGCCCTGCTACAGCCGGCGACGACGGTCTTTCGCCGTCGACAATGGCCGCCAGACAACCGGCCGACTCCAGCCATGTTAGCACCGCACCCCGCCCCGGATTGGGCTCCTGACGCCATCCTCTTCACCGCCCCAAAACTGGCTGAGGGAGACTTAGTACGCCTGATGGCGCCAGGGTCGCCATTCTACATCCAGGACCCTTCCACCCTCCTGGCACCAGCCCTGCTCCAGGCGCAGCCCGGCGAAAGCGTGGCTGATTTATGCGCTGCCCCCGGTGGCAAGGCCATCCTCCTGGCCGAAGCCCTGCGTGGGCAAGGCGCCCTGCACTGCTTTGACCGCGCCGCCGCTAAACTCGACCGCCTGCGCAGCAACCTGGCCGCCTTCCACAATGTCACCGTAGCTGAAGCCGACGCCGCCACAGCCGTGCTGCCTGCCGCATCCATGGACGCCGTCCTCCTTGACGTGCCCTGCACCAACACCGGCGTCATTCGACGACGACCGGATGTGCGCTGGTCCTTCTCCAACGCCAAGCTGCAAGAGCTGGCCGCTCTCCAAAAAGCCATCCTAAACGCTGCCGCGCAGGCCGTCAAACCAGGCGGCCGCCTAGTCTACAGCACGTGCAGCCTGGAACCAGAAGAAAATCACCTGCAAGTCGAAGCCTTCCTGGCATCCCACCCTGAGTTCAACTGCCGCGCCCAGCGGCTGATTGTCCCCACCCTAGCACACGACGGGGCCTTTGCCGCCCTGCTCATCAAGGCAAAATCATGGTAATGGCTCAGTCTTCTGTAGCGCCTCTACAAGGCGCCAGTTTTGGTGTATGCCTCCCCCCAGGCTAAAGCCTGGGGTTAAGCATGGTTAAACGCCTACGGCGCAAAAAGACATGGATGGTGTGGACATGGCGGCCAGTGTAGTCCAAACTCACTCTCGCCCCTCGCCCCACGCCCCTTTCCTGAGACCGCTGCTCATCGGATTTCCAAATATCAATGAGTGACCGATTACAAATCATGACTGTATTCACGCCCTGCCCACCGCCCTTGCCGCAACTACTAGCCGAAGCCGTCGCCAAACGCGCCTGGCCAGCAGCCGTGCTCGGCGTTGCCGCCGATGATGGAC
The DNA here is from genome assembly GCA_012799905.1 of Lentisphaerota bacterium. Taxonomy (GTDB): domain Bacteria; phylum Verrucomicrobiota; class Lentisphaeria; order Oligosphaerales; family Oligosphaeraceae; genus JAAZKI01. The sequence goes on from JAAZKI010000421.1 coordinate 5,479, forward strand.
GCATCTGGGTCAGCTGCGCTGGCCGACATCGTTTTGACGAAAAAGCCCAGGCGGTCTCACCCGATGATTTGTTCGACTTGGCTTCCTTGACCAAAGTCATCGTCACGACAACGCTTGCTATGCTTCTGTATGAACAGAACCGACTGCGGCTAGATGCGCCAGTGACCGACGATCTGCCTGAGTTTGCCCAGGCTGACAGCCTGGAGCAGACCGCCTGGCGCCGTCAAGTCACGGTTCGACACCTGCTGACGCATAGCGCTGGCCTGCCGTCCGGCCGACCATTCCATCGCACTCATGCGGACGTCGCCAGCGCCAGCGAACGACGCGCCCTCGTGATCACTACTCCCTTGACAACGGAACCAGGCCGCAGCGCTGTCTATTCTGACCTCGGGATGATAATTCTCGGCGAATTGCTGACGCGTATTGCCAACCAGCCGCTCGACCAACTGGCGCGTGAGCTAATCTTTACGCCGCTGCAAATGCATGACACGACCTACAACCCGCCTGCGGACTGGCGCAGTCGCTGCCTGCCCACAGAACTAAAGTCTGGTTCCGAGGATGAATTCTGGCAGGGCGTCGTCCATGACGAAAACACCCGCTGGCTAGGCGGCGTCGCTGGTCATGCCGGCTTATTCGCCAATATTTCCGACTTGCTTCGCTTCGCGGTCATGATGCTCCAAGGCGGACAAGGTCCGACCGGTCGTTTTCTGAAACCGGAAACTATCGCCCTGTTCACTTCCCGCGCTGGGCTTGTCCCAGACAGTTCGCGCTGCCTGGGATGGGATTCCCGCGGGGGCGATTGCCCAGCCGCTGGCGAAGATGCGCCGCCCGAATGCTTCGGCCACGGCGGCTTCACTGGCGTCTCCATCTGGTTCAATCCAAAGGCAGGACGCGCTGCCATCCTCCTGACCAACGCCGTACACCCACTGCGCCAATGCAAAGAAAATGGCCTGGTTGACTGGCGTAGACGCATCAATAATATCGCACTGAATCATGCACGAAATTAGGGGCGAGGGGATTTTTTTAGGGGCGAGGTTTTTTTTTAGGGGCG
>JAAZKI010000398.1 GCA_012799905.1 Lentisphaerota bacterium
CCGCTGCACGTCGGAACTCCGAATATCAATCGGTGACCGATTACCTTCGCTCAACGGCTAACACCCTGGGGTGGACTACCGTCCACAGCCTATTTTTTAACCACGGATGGGCACATATGAACACTGATTTTTTGTAGGGTTGTTGTCTTGACGAATGAGATTGTCAGCAGACATGCGGTCTGGCCTGCTGGTTTCTTTGGCTGCCCTGTCTGGCAGCTCGGATAGAGTGGGGAGGCGCTTCAAGTCTCCGCCTGCTTGGCCCGAATGACCTGAGTGCCACCCCAACCTCGTAGAGGCGGCACTAAGAATAACCCCGGGTGGAGTCCGCGCATGCGACGATATATCGCCTTCGCACGCGCGCGACAAAATTTGTGAGGGTGGCCCCCCTTTGGGTGGGTGGGGTCTGATTTCTAGACCCGCAGGAAAAATAGGCTGTTGCACGCCCTTTTTCAAACGGCTTTCAACAGAATCATAGTGATTTTGTGCTTGAGCATGATTCTGCTTGCACGCTGGTATGGTGCTTTCCATCACTTGTATGGGCTTCCCGATGTGCTCCGGAGACTTGCGGGAACCTGAATAAGATAAGGCGACGGGGTTGCACCATGCGGCTTAATCATCAATAGGTGACCGCTTAAGGCACTGGCTTTTCTGAGAAGGCGGCTGGCGGTCAATAATCAGAGCTTATTCAAGGCGGCGATAAAGCTCTTATCGTCCTTGGCGTGCTGAATCAGTCCTACGTTCAGGGGGCGGAAACGCCGGATGATGTGCCAGGGCGCCTTGAGGTCAGGATGGTAGAATTGCTTCGGGTTGTCTCTCAGTCGCTCCACCGCCAACTTAGCGCCGGCTCGGATTTTCTTGCGGGCGGCAGCCGGTGTCAAGTGTTCGGCGGACAATTTGGCTTTGGAGTATTCCTCCGGGGTGGCGTGAGCATGGCCGTCATCCGGCCGCAAGCCGCGCTTGACTGCCACCGTCACCACACCGGGCGTCAGGGCTTCGGCCTCTTCGGCAAAGGCCTTCTCGCCAGCCGCGAAGATCGCTGGGATGCCTAATTCCTTGGCGCACAGTACCAGGGTGCCGTATTCGCCGATGGACAGGCCGTTAACCGACAGGTCATACACGGAAAAAGCGCCCGTGTGGGTAAGGTGCGAGTATGGCGTCCCTGATTTGGCGTGCTGGCCGATAATCGCAAAGGCGTCAAAACCATCATCCAGGCCCCAGGGCCAAATCGGGGAGTAATGGCCGCGGGAGAATTTCGCCCGTTCGTCCAGCAATTCGCAGTTCACAGCGCCCGGGCCGTGACCATCGAAGACGACCACGTCCGTAGCGCCGCCTGCGAAAAATCCGTCAACCGCAGCGTTGACCTCGGCGGTGAGGAGCGCCCTGGCTTGTTCATAATAGCGCGATTCTGGACGGCAGTAATCGTAGTGATTGACGACGCCGGCCACGCCTTCAAGATCAGTCATCAGATGGATGCGCATGATGGAACCTCCAAGATTTTGTTGTTAAAAGACTTAAGGCAAGGGGGGAAGGCTATTTTAGAGTCAGAAAAGGCGGTTAGCAGCCATAGAGCTTGTTTATGGCGGCGATGAAGCTCCGGTCGTCCTTGGCATGTTGGATCAGTCCGATGTTCAGGGGCCGGAAGCGCCGGATGATGTGCCAGGGCGCCTTGAGGTCAGGATGACGAAATTGCTTAGGGTTGTTTATCAGGCGCTCGACCGCCAGCTGTGCGCCGGCCCGGATTTTCTTGCGTGCGGCAGCCGGCGTCAAGTGTTCGGCAGACAGCTTGGCCTTGGAGTATTCCTCCGGGGTGGCGTAGGCATGGCCGTCATCCGGCAGCAGACCGCGCTTGACCGCCACTGTCACCACCCCGGGTGTCAGGGCTTCGGCCTCTTCAGCAAAGGCTTTCTCTCCGGTCGCGAAAATCGCCGGGATGCCTAATTCCTTGGCGCACAAAACCATGGTGCCGTATTCGCCGATAGACAGGCCGTTGACCGACAAATCATATACGGAAAAGGAACCCGTATGGGTAAGGTGTGAGTACGGCGTCCCAGATTTTGCATGCTGGCCGACAACCGCAACGGCGTCAAAACCCTCATCCCGCCCACCGGGATAGAGCGGGGAGTAAGGGCCGCGGGAAAATTTTGCCCGTTCGTCCAGCAGTTCGCAGTTAATAGCGCCAGGGCCATGACCATCGCGGACGACGACGTCCGTAGCGCCGCCAGCAAAAAAGCCGTCAACAGCAGCGTTGATCTCGGCAGTGAGGAGCGCTCTGGCTTGTTCATAATAGCGCGATTCCGGACGGCAGTAATCGTCGAAGTTGACGATGCCGGCCACGCCTTCAAGATCAGTCGTCAGATGGATGCGCATGATGTGACCTCTAAGATTTTGTTGTTAAAGGGCTTAAAGCAAGGGGGAAAGTTATTTAAGAAAGCAGGAATTTTAAATCATCGCGACTCAGTGCCGGGGCTGCGTTGGCTTTAGAGAGCACGCTGGCAGCCAGATGGCGCTTGCGCTTTTGCATGGCGAGCACTTTTTCCTCGACAGTGTCACGCGCGATGAGTTTGTAGGCGAAGACCGGGAGGGTCTGGCCGATTCGATAGGCGCGGTCAATGGCCTGGGCTTCTACCGCTGGATTCCACCAGGGGTCCAGGAGAAACACATAGTCAGCAGCGGTGAGGTTGAGGCCAGAGCCGCCGGCCTTGAGGGAAATGAGGAAGACGCTCAAGGCCGGATCAGTCTGAAATGCCTCTACCAGGGCGCCGCGGTCTTCCGTGGCGCCGTCCAGATAGCAGAAGCTGACGCCATCGGCAGCGAGTTGGCCAGCAACCAGTTTGAGGAGTGAGGTGAATTGCGAAAAGACCAGGGCCTTGTGGCCTTCCTCGCCGATGGCGGCAAGGCGCTCTCGGAGGACTTCAAGCTTGGCCGCCGGTACCTGCGCGTATGTTTCCCGAATCAGGGCAGGGTGACAGGCCGCCTGCCGCAGTCGCAACAGGGCTGACAGCACGTCCAGGCTGCCGCTGGTTTTGGCTCCGGCGTCGTCGTTGTCCTCGCCCAGCAAGGTCTGGCGGTAGTAGTCTTTCAGCTCGTCATAGGCCTGACGCTGCGCACCCTCCAATTCGCACCAGATTACCTGTTCTGTCTTGGGCGGCAGTTCCGGCGCGACATCGCGCTTGGTTCGGCGCAGGATAAAGGGCCGCACGCCGCTCCGAAGACGGGCCAGCGTCGCCGCATCCGTTGGGGCGACGCTAGACGTCCCGGCGGATAGTTTGCCAAGCAGGCCGGGGTTGAGGAAATCCAGCTGGCTGAAAAGTTCGCCAAGGTGGTTTTCGACAGGGGTGCCGGTCATCACGATGCGATGCCGCGCCTGGAGGACGCGGGCGGCCCGGGCCGTGGCGCTGTCACGGTTCTTGATGGCCTGCGATTCATCAAGAATGCAGACTTCAAAATCAATTTCCGCTAATTGGAGGGCATCCTGGCGCAAGGTTCCGTATGTCGTCAGGATGATATCACAGCTGCGGGCGACTTTCCGGGGGTCGCGACGGCCGCCCCCGCCGTGCCAATGCGTCTTGAACCACGGCGTGAACTTGCGGATTTCTGACTGCCAGTTGAAAACCAGCGACTTCGGCATGACAATAAGCGCTGGACGTTTTTCAGCAGTCGGCATGATGGCAGCCAGGTAGGCGAGAATCTGGACGGTTTTGCCCAGGCCCATGTCATCGGCTAGGCAAGCACCCAAGCCCAGTTTACGCATGGCCAGAAGCCAACCCAAGCCGACTTCCTGATAGGGCCGCAGGCTCGCCTTGAAACCGGGTGGCGCTGACACTGGCGTCGAGCCGGAAAAAGATTCCAGGGCTGCGACCGTGGAACGGAAGCGTGCATCAGTTTCAGCCTCTCGGTCGTGCAGAAAGGCCTCGATCAAGGCTGCTTGATTCTGCCGAAAGCGTACCTTGTCGCTTACGACTTCACCGATTTCAATCAAGGCAGTGTATTGTTCCAGCCATTCCTGCGGCAACAGGCCATAGGTGCCGTCGTCAAGGCGGACGGTATTTGCGCCGTTGCGGGCGGCGGCGAGCAATTCCGGCAAGGGCACGGTCTGGCCGTCGTAGTCAACATTGGCCTGCAAATCAAACCAGTCCAGTCCTGAGGTGATAGTGGGCGGCTTGACTATTGGTCGACGGTAGGTCTTGCCCTCGGCAGTGATGTGCCAGCCCTCCATCACCAGGGCGTTGACTGCGGCGTCTAAGCGGCTGGGATGCAGCTTCCAGCCGACTTCCTCGGCGTCAGCGCGGGCATTCCAGCGGAATCCAAGCTGCCGCAGGCGTTCGCGCAGAGCTTCCTCTGCTTCCGGATCGCGTGCCACGACGAGGTTTTGCCGGATGACAGGGAAGCGATTAGCGACATCATGTTCAGAGCAGACAGCGTCTTCGTATTCAAACGACAATTCAACATGCAGCTGTTCACGGCCTTCATGCAGGAATTTAGCGGTTCGGACGTAAAGTCTGCCAACGGGCTCTCCCAGCCGCCGTTGCGAGCTGATGGCGGACGGGAAGGCGTCAGTCGGCAGGTCTGTGCTCAAGGCAATCTGGCGGGCGAAAGTCTTGGCTGCCTGGGTTGACATCGTCTTGATTGGGTTTTGGCGGAATCGGCTTGCCAGGGCAAAGGCATTCTGGAAATCCACCTGGCGCCATTGCTCATTGATGATGGCAAAGCCGGCAGCGAAAATCGCCTGGGTCTCCTCGAAGGGAATGATGCCCTCAGCCGTCTGCCAGGCGGCAGCGGCCTCATAAGATTCCGGCCCGGTTGGCGTAATGGTCACGACAAAGGTGGCCTTGAGTGCCAGCGGGAAGGTGAGAGAGTGGAACCGAGCCGGTTTTTCTTTGATTGACAGCCAGCGGACTCGCCCGGTCGTGGCCAGCAATTCGGCCTGGACGGCCAGGCGTGTGCCCGGAATCGGAAAGACATGCGGCGGCAGTGGGTCGCGGTACTGGCCAGGCCGGGAGAGGGTGCGACATTCAAGCAGACAAGTCAAAATGTCCTGGTCAGCTGCGGTCGGGACGCTGGAGTCAGGCTGTGGCAAAAATGGTCGGCAGGGTAGGGCACCCTGACTGGCTGCTTCTGGCCGCCACCACGTCTCCAAGAAAAGAGTGTCACCGTCTTCCGGCTGGCTCTCCAGGCGGATGACATACAAAATCGGCGGCGCCGCAGGATCGACCATCAGCGCTGGCGCGTCTGTCTTTCGCGGCCGTCGCGAAGGCAGTTCGTATTCCAGATACGACTCGGAGCGAGGACTGGCAGGAAGCTTCTCTGGCCGTCGTCGCTGCCGAGGCTGGCCGTCAAAGTCATAGTGATGCTCCGGAACTGCATCTCCGGACGACACGGCATCGCTTGCATCGCGTGCTTTTGACGGCAGCCGGAATTTGCAGCCGCGTTTAGCTGCTGCGCCCAGGTCTTGATTTTGTTCGGCCAGGAGCAGGGCCGCCCACAGATGAGCGCAAGGCGTACCATCCACAAAAGTCGGACATTCGCAGTCCGGAGTCAGTTCGCGGTTGGCGACTTGCAGCTGCACTGCATAGAGTTCTTCGCCGTCCATGACTTCGCACGCCAAGCGTTCAAAGCCGGCAAAAACGCATCGTGCCTGGCCTCGGGCGACAAGGTCTTGGCCGCGGGTTTGGCTGCCCTCGTCGAAATATTTGGCAAACTTGGTCGTGAGTGCGTTTGACATGCCGTTCTGTTCCGCAGGTTGAGTCCTGGCCGCGCCGCACCGAAACGGCAATCGACGGCAAGAAGCCGTGATTACTCTCGGTGCAGGGCAGTCAAATAATCTAATCCGTTAAACGACCAGCGCCAACTACTGCAACAGTTTGAGGCGCTCAAGTCGTAAGCGGTCACTCATTGATACTCGGAGTTCCGGCGAACAGCGGTCTCAGGAAAGGGGCGAGGGGCTTTTTTTAGGGGCGAGGGGCGAGAGTGAGCTTGGACTATGCTGTCCACACCGTCCACCATGTCCTTAGGGTGGACGACCGCCCACAACCTATTTTTTTAAACCACGAAAAAACACGAAAGGGCACGAAATTTTTGTTTGGTAATCAGTCACTCATTGATACTCGGAACTCCGGCAAGCAGCGGCGCCAGGCACCCCGGATAAGGCATTTTAGTGGACAGTGGACAATGGACGGAAGTGGACTTTAATTGACGTTAGTAGACGATGGACTGTGGACTTTAGTGGACATTAGTGGAGAGTGGACGGTAGACTTTAGTGGACATTAGTGGAGTGAGGACGTGGGCGGGAGTGGACGTTGGTGCTTTCGACACGTGTCTTCCACAGGCTTCCAGCCGGGACAGATGCATCATGCTTAAAGTCATATTATTTTGCGCCGCAGGCGCTTGACCATGCTTAACCCCTGGCTTTAGCCTGGGGGAAGGCCGACGGTGACGCCATCGCTGCATGCATATCCCTGCCAGCACTTTCCAGACCGCGCCGTATTATTCAAAAATCAGATTGCCGAAGTACATCGTATTGCCGAATTTTGCCATTTCCGGGTTTGGCGACCATAGGAAGAGTTTGTTTTTATGAACTCTGCCGACATTCATGGTTATTGATTTGCCGGGTTTGACTTGGAATCCACCAAGGTCTTTGAGCGGAATGCGCACCTCGGCAGTCCACTTGTTTTGCCCTGGAAGCAGCTGGAAAGCATAGGTCCAGTTGCTGTCCCAGCTGCGGTCGAGAACATCCTCGCGAGGGTCAGCGCCACGAAGAGCAATATTCATCGCTGCGTCCATGCCGGAGTCAGGGGCAGGCCCGAAAATAAACTGATAGTAGCGTTTCGGCAATCCAGTTGTGTTGATCAGAAGATCAATATTTTCCTCCCTTATGTAATTGTCTTTGCCAACACTCGTAAATGCTTGCTCGGCCAAAGAGGGATGGATCGCTTCAAACGCAAAATACAGAAATTCGTCATCATAGGCGACTTGGAAAAACGTGTCTGTATCAGCAGTTCCTCCGGAGACTTTTTCCAGGCGATGGCGTGGCGCATCCTGCCAGGTCTTCTCATCCAGTTTGCCGTCAATGGACACCGCGCCGGCGGCTTTCCGGACTTTGGCCTCTTTTGTCTTGACGATCGGCAAACGTCCTGTTTTCTCCATTTCACGATAATCCCAGGTAAAGGGCGCCCCCAGTTTGCCCTTTAACGAACCGCCGGCCAAAAAATGACTGCGATAATGAGGTTTATCCCAGTGCCGAAGCTTCCATTCCTCCGGTATTTCCGCGGTTTGAAAATTGGCGATGGCTTCTTCGCGTTCCCGCAGGGATTGACAAATCTGCTGTAAGAGGCACTGCTCAGGGAACAGCAAAAAGGCACGATACGCAGTCAATGCCTTGACAGTGCTTTTCAAATAGGCGAAATCCAGCTCGACAAATTTCAAGCGCATCTTTTCCTTCGGCGTCTTGACCAGCTTGCTCGCCTTTTGCAGACTCTCATCCATATGGTTAATCAGCGAAGGAGGATAGCACTGGCTGATCATCAATTCCGCAGAGCGCATCAGCTTGCGGTCATCACAGGTGAAATACGTGTTCTCAGGATACTTTTCAAGATATTTATGCATATCCGTAAACATGCTGTACATGATCGGGCCGGCATCCCCGAACGAGCAGCGGCAATAATCTTCAACAAGCAATTCGGGATTCAAATCAACCTGGTCAAAAAGCCGTCCGTATAGATACAGAACCGGCCCTTGCAAGCCGCCAAGGCCATCCCGGTAACCACAATTGTAAACGTCAAGCACCTGATATTTTTTCAGCCTTTTCATGTGCTCCGAAATCATGAATGGGGTGCGTTTGGGAAGATAGCCCAGTTCATTATAGCACCCCCACCAATAGGTATAGACCATAAAGGGCACCTTGAATTTAAGCCACTTCTGGAATTCAACCTCATCATACTTGGTTAATTCTATCACCACATTGCCCGGAAATGAATCAAAATACACTGGTGGCTCCTGGGTTACATCATAGGCAATAATGCTGATTTTACAGTCCGGATATTTAACCGCCATCTTTTCAGCCATCGCCCGGTGCACCTTCCATACGCGTTCATTGGCAGTTTCGCCCAATTCGCGACAGGCCTGACATTCGCAGGCTTGAAAGCCATCCGATTGCCCCAGCTGATATAATTTATTGCCCCTGGCAAATGCTTGATCAATATGCTGAAGCATGATCTCCTGAACTTGCGCATTGCTGATGCACAATTGATTGCCAATAGCGTCCGGATGGCGCTTTCCACCCTTCAAGATAAAAAACTCCGGATTGGACTTGCCATACTTTTCAGCGGGAACGGAATGAGGCCAGGAATGCCCCCAGTGCAATCTGTAATGCAATTGCCTGAACATATTGTTGGCAACCATATAGTCATCGTAATCCCGGTTATGCAAATAGACGAGGTCGGAGGCGGTGTGCCAGGGGATGTCCGGCTTTCTGCGCAAAGAAAGATTTGATTTTATCACCAGCGGATTGGCTGCTGGAATATGTTCACCCATTCTTCCCGGCAGCAGGAAACGCACTCCTAATTCATTTTCCAGAAAAGCCACAACCGCCTTGTGATCCCCGTTCCGGTACGGGCGCCGCAAAACCTCCTCCGCGTTTTGTCCCTCGTATTGAATGGAATTCACTCCGGCCAAATAGATATTTCCATCTTTTACCGAGTACATATATTCCGTGGTGGAAAGCGTCTCCAGGGCAAGGTTGTTTTCGGCAGCCTGACGGGTTCTGCCGATGAAAAAAGCCGGCTTGTCAATTTTCTCACCATCCGTCAAAAGCGGAAGTTTGGCGCCATTCATTTCTTCAATGATGCGCTGCAACAGCACAGCCGCCCGGCGTGAAAAATCCCATGCGTCGTTTTCAGGAATGACAATGACATAATCCGACTGGCCATCTTTGGCGATCGCCAACCCCGGAATCATCATCGCCTTGTTGATGATGAAGTTCCCAATAAGGCTGCTGCTGCCCCATTTCTCCCAGGCGAAATCAACTGTTGAGCCGGCTTTCACGGCTGTTTTATATTCGACGCGTTCACCACCTTGGCTGAAATTATGCCGCATCACCTCTCGGGAATCGACGTATATACAAAGACGACGCTGGTTCTTATTGCGCCCCTCGACAATAATTTGATATTGACCATCTGCCGGACAACGCCAGCGCCGGACAACATCGCGGTTTTTCCCCGTTGACCAGGCAATCGAATCACGAAAGATCGCTCCCTGAGAAAAATTGCCATCACCCCAGTAGCTTTTGCTGCAATGTGCAAATTC